>CAZANK010000095.1:0-9360 GCA_964486235.1 uncultured Prolixibacteraceae bacterium
AAATCCTGACGGTGCGGAAGGTTTGGGTTCCTGGGGAATAACCGTATCCCATAGTCATAGGCCCCGGGATTCATCAGCCGCAGGTTCAGCAGATAGGTGCACAACTGCCCGTCCACCGGCCCCGGAGAGAATTCGAACCGGTCACGCAGCTTCTCGGTGTCATTGCCAACGTGCTCGCTAATAACGATCTCGAGTCCTACTTCGTCGGGCGAAAGCCCTTTCAGGTCGAGCACAACCCGGGCAGGATACTCCTCGCCGATACGCAGTACGTTCGTGATCCCGTCGGCCAGTTGAATTTCCTTGACTTCGATCTGGTCCCAGACCTGCGCGATCTTTTCTTTCCAGGCCGTCAACGCACGGACGAGTTCAAATTGGTTCGCGGTGAGTTTTTGCACCCTTTCGGCCTGTGGCTGATAAAAACGGACCTGATAGTCCCGGATCATCCGGGCAGTTGTGAAGTGCGGCGCCACCTGTGCAATGGTATTTTTTACATACGCGACCCATTCTCCGGAAATGTCTTTCTCATCGCGCGTATAATAGAGGGGAATGACTTCGTCTTCTAAAATATTATAGATCGACCCGGCATCAAGTTCATCCTGAAAGTCCTGAACTTCGTAGGAACGTTCCAGGGGCAAGGCCCAGCCGGTCCCCTCCTTGTATCCTTCAACCCACCAGCCATCGAGTACGGAAAAGTGAATGGTGCCGTTCATGGCTCCTTTCTCGCCGCTGGTTCCTGATGCTTCCAGCGGGCGTGTAGGGGTATTCAGCCAAACATCAACTCCCTGTAACAACATTTTTGCCAGGTTTATATCATAATTCTGAACAAAGAGGATCTTGCCAATAAACTCAGGGCTTTTGGAAATCTCCACAATATACTTGATCAGGTCCTGTCCCGCTTTATCCGCAGGATGCGCTTTCCCGGCAAAGATAAACTGGACCGGACGTTCCGGATTATTGACGATTTTGGACAGGCGTTCGAGGTTCCGGAACAGCAGATGGGCCCTTTTATAGGTGGCAAAACGTCGCGCGAAGCCGATGGTCAGCGCATTGGGATCCAGTGCGTTCAACACTTCTGTGATCAGTTTCGGGTTTTCGTGTCGCTGAATCCAGGTATCGGCAAAACGTTCTTTGATGTAGTCGATGAGCTTCAGTTTCAACTGCTTCTTCAGCTTCCAGATATCCTGGTCAGGAACCCTGTAAATATCGTCCCAACGATCAAAATCAAGTTGGTTCTCAATAAAATCCTTTCCGAAATAGTTTAAGTGCAGTTCTTTCCATTCCGGGGCCGTCCAGCTTGCGTAATGAACGCCGTTCGTCACGTACCCGATCGGCAGTTCCTCAGTCAGATAACCTTCATACAGATCCTTCAGGATATCTTTCGACACTTCGCCATGCAACATGCTGACGCCATTGATCCCCTGCGACAGGTTGGCCGCCAGGTAGCTCATATTAAAGCGGCTCTCCTCCGTCCTGGTTTTTCCGAGCATCAGAAACTCTTCCCAACTGACTTGAAAGCGGGAGACAAACTTACCCATGTACGTATAGAACAAGTCCTGGTGAAACGAGTCATGACCTGCCGGAACCGGCGTATGGGTGGTAAACAGCGTCGACGCCCTGACAACTTCCCTGGCTTCACCATAAGTCAGTTCCGCCCCGTCCATCAGTTCGGAGATGCGTTCCAGTCCGATCATGGCGGCATGACCTTCATTACAGTGGTATACATCCGCTTTACGTCCCAGCTTGCGCAAGGCACGGATACCGCCCAGGCCAAGGAGCATTTCCTGCTTCAAGCGGTTTTCGTTATCACCCCCGTAAAGATGATGGGTCACCACCCGGTCCTCATCCCGGTTATCTTCAAAATCGGCATCCAGCAAATACAGGCTCACACTCCCCACTTTCGCTTCCCACACACATGCTCTCAGGAGACGTCCGGGATATTCCACTTCCACATGAACCCAGTTGCCCTCCCGGTCAAACGCGGGCGAGACCGGTATTTTTGAAAATTCCTCCGCCTCATAGTTGGCCATCTGATCACCCTGGATCGAGATGGTCTGTTTAAAATACCCATACCGGTATAACAATCCGACCGCCACCAGGTCAACTTTCGAGTCGCTCGCTTCTTTCAGGTAATCGCCCGCCAGGATACCCAGCCCTCCTGAAAAAATCTTCAGACTGTCGTGGATCCCGTATTCCATACTGAAATAGGCGATCTTCGGCCCCGGGAGCGACGACCGTTCGTTCAGATACTGGTGCAGGTGATCGCTAACGACCTCCATGTTCGCCATGAACATGTTGTCGTTTTCCAGCTCCAGGTAACGTTGGTAGCTGACATTTTCGAGCAGAACGACCGGATTATGGACACTCTCTTCCCATAACGCTTCATCCACACTTTTAAATAACTCACGGGCCTCAGAATTCCAGACCCACCAAAGATTTTTGCTCAACTCTTTCAGAGGGGCGAGTGTTTCAGGTATGCTTGATTCAACAAACAGTTTTCTCCAGTTTGGCATTTTTTTATCAAATTAGAATTTTGGAACAAGTATTTCTATCTGCCTCGACCATTCAAATACTTGTTCGTAAAATGAACAGCGTCAAACGACTCAAAAAAAATATGCCGTTCCTAATTTCTGCGTGAATGCTTATCGATGGCGGTTTTCGCCTGCAGAGGCACTTTCTTTTTCTTTTCTGCCTGAAGGTTCTTTACTTCCAGGGCATATTTTTTGAGTCTTTCTTCCTTCTCTTCCAGCAATTTCGTCAGCGCCGAAATTTCCTGGTCCACATGATTTTCAGGCACCATGCTGTTCAGACGGATCTTAAAGTCACCCAACACATTCATATAATTAATAAAAGCTTCGTACGGACTTTCATAAGGGTTGAAATAGGTGTGGACTTCTCCGTCCGAAAAGAACTTGGTGCACATGTAGTAAAAATGATCGCTCGCCTGCAGGGCATCCCAATCCTTAATCAGCGTTTCATCCTGAACGCGTCCCATCCGTTCCTGCAATTCATACAGCTTGTTATACGCCTCCTGCTGCATTTCATTACCCAGCCAGGCTGTCAAATCCCGTTCCTCATCGGCCCAGGACGTCGCATTCGGAACGCTTACCGCGGCAATAGGCTGGTACCCGTCGGCCACCTCCGAGGGCGTGGCAAACTTCAGCGCCGGATCGCCGATAATCACGGCAGGCAGTTCCTCTATGAACCTGAAAATACCGGCAGATTCGGGTTGAAGTTCGCCCAGCGCTTCATAGTTCATGAACAGGTTGACAATCTCGTCGTTGGGATTGGCATGGAGCCATCCGGCAAATTTCCGCGGCGTAAGCGGATACTCACTCCATCCGCTGTTTGAAAACCGGAACGCAATATCATCACTCAAACGGAAATTCCGCATCAGTACTTTCAACCTCGGATTAATGGCGTTGCAATATAAATAGTTTGGCGACTTCCATCCCAGAACGTGCTTGGCTCCTTCGGCAAGCATGGCTTTAAACCCCATGGACGCGACTGCCGCGCCGATCTCATCCGAATAGATCAATTCCGTATTGCTGAAAACCGATGGCTTCTGCCCAAAATACTTCAGGATCAGATCATCATGCTTCCGTATTTGTTCGGCAAAAACGTTTTTGCCCTTTAGCGACACCAACGCGTGCGAATAAGTCTCTGATAAAAACTCAACCTGTCCGGTTTCGGCCAGCGCCCGGAAAGATTCCAGCACCTCCGGCGCATACAGCCTGAACTGCTCCAGGGCAATCCCTGAAATGGAAAAACTGACCCTGAACTGACCCTGATATTTTTTGATCAGCTTAAGCAAAAGGTTATTCACAGGAAGGTAACTGCGGTTAGCTACTTTCCGCATCACGGTCTCGTTGGCAAAGTCATCATAATAATAATGATCGTTGCCAATATCAAAAAATCGGTACCTGCGGAACCGGAAAGGCTGATGCACCTGAAAACAAAAACAGATGGCTCTCATTATGTGGATTTTTACTTGTTGGTTAAAAACTTTAAATAGATATCCCGTACATTTTTCGCGGAATTCTTCCAGCGAAGATTTTCGACTTCCTCTTTCCCGTATTTCATAAACATGTTCCACGCCGCGGGATAATTCAATAGTCCATAAATGGCGTCTGCCATGGCGTGGGTGTCCCAGTAGTCAATCTTGATGGCATATTTCAGGATTTCGGAAACGCCCGACTGGTGTGAAATAATCACCGGCACATTGGATTGCATTGCTTCAAGCGGTACGATTCCAAACGGTTCAGAGACAGAAGGCATCACGAACACGTCGCTCATCCGGAACATCTCATACACATCATCTCCCTGCAAAAAGCCGGTAAAATGAAAGCGGTCCGAGATTTTGAGCGCGGCAACGCGCTTGATCATCGCGTTCAACATGTCGCCGCTGCCGGCCATGACAAAACGGACGTCGTTCATTTTTTCAAGGACCAGCTTGGCCGCTTCGATAAAGTATTCCGGCCCTTTCTGCATCGTGATCCGCCCGAGAAAGGTCACAATTTTTTCCTCAACACCTTTTTTCAGCCTTTTTTTCTCTTCAGCGCTGGCAGGTTCAACGGCATTATACACCGTGGTGACTTTTCCCGGATCAATGCCATAACGGTTGATGACCATATTCCGGGTCATGTTGCTGACCGTGATAATATGGTCGGCAGCATCCATCCCCCGTTTTTCAATCTCATAAACCTGAGGATTAACACGCCCTCCGCTCCGGTCAAAGTCCGTCGCGTGAACATGGATTATCAGCGGTTTGCCCGAAACCTTTTTGGCGGCGATCCCGGCAGGATAAGCCAGCCAGTCATGCGCATGAATGAGATCAAACGTGCTGTCACGGGCAATGACTTCCGCCACCAGCGCGTATTTATCAATCTCATCCATCAGATCGTGACCGTAACGACCCGAAAACGCCAGTCTGCCCTGATCGTCCGTTTCAACAAAGCGAAGGGTTTGGACATGTTTTGTCCGGCTCAGTTTCCAAAACTCTTCGGGGTCAACATAAGGAACGATTCCGGATTCCACTTCATAGTAGTCTATTTTCTGCTGAAGGTCGGTGAAAAAAACCGCTTTCCGGGAAATGGAAACGGTATTTGCTCCAACCAGTTGCATGTTTGATTGATCTTCATCGCCATAAGCCCTGGGAACGACAAAAACAACCTCCACGTCACTGAACTCCGTTAACCCTTTTGTTAATCCGTAGCAAGCCGTACCCAGTCCACCCGAAATATGTGGAGGAAATTCCCAACCAAACATTAACACTTTCATACGTATCTCTATTTACTGTTCACCTTCTTCGAACGTACTGATCAACTTAGACGCCCTCATCACGGCTCCAACGCTCCAGGCCTGTGAAACCGCGCCTTTGGCATTGTGGGGGGGATTCCCGTTGTACATCTCGGCAATTGTTCCGATGCAATGTTCAGACATATTGTCTTCAAAACCTTCGATAATCTTTTTCACAAACGGCATCCCTCCTGTCCGGTGGATTTTCAGATAGCCTTCCACAAAGAACTGGATCAGCCACGGCCAGACAGTTCCCTGGTGAACAGCCTTCTCACGCGCCATCACGCTTCCTTCGCATAAGCCTTCGTAATGAGGGCTTTCGGGCGTCAGCGACCGCAACCCTCTCGGCGTAAGAAGCTGTCTTTTGGCCACGCTCAGGATCGACTTCCGCATCTCCCGGCTCAGGGGAGAGTATTCCATCGCCGCCGCGATCACCATATTGGGACGTACCGTCCAGTCCCTTTGTCCGTGATTCACACAGTCGGCGAGGTAACCCCGTTCCTCACTCCAGAACTCGTCAACGAACGACTGTCCGGTTTTCTCGGGCCACTCTTTCCATTCACGGATGAAATCCTCGTCATGCGCAGCGCCGGCCAGGTTCAGCGCAAAACACAGGGCATTGTACCAAAGGGCATTCACTTCGACCGGCATGCCCGTGCGGTCAACAACAGGTTTGCCGTTTATCCGGGAGTCCATCCAGGTAAGCGCCAGGTATTCCTGCCCTCCGGACACGAGTCCGTTTTCGTTCATCCTGATCTGGTAACGTGTCCCCGCACGAAAAGCGTTCAATATCTCCTTCATCGGAACCTGGTACTTCTCCCAGATTCGCCTTTTGTTCGTTAACTCGGACGATAGCTGTTGCAAGGCCCAGAAAAACCACAGCGGGGCATCGATCGAATCATATTCGCTCATCCCGCCACCGGTCATCTTCGGGAATAGCCCGTCTTTCAGCCGGGTTAACTGGGTGTCGATCACATCCTCAAAGGTTTCAGCATCATCAAGCGACAGCGTCAGTCCGGGCAACGCGACAAAAGTCTGCCTGGTGATCCCGTTATACCAGGGATATCCTGCAATCACGTTGGTCTGCTTCCCGGATTCCATGATAAACTGCCGCGCTGAGTTGGTGAGGCAGTTCGTAAACGAGTTCCGCGGGATCCGGGTATTGTATTCCCTCGTGAATTTTGCCTTCAATCCTGCCGGCCGGACCTCGGCCGTCGATGCGGAGAACAGAAGGCTTTCATCCTTCCGGATGGGGATCTCAAAATATCCCGGGACAAAAAGATCTTCAAGGAAATCATAGCCTCTTTCCTTTTCCTTAAAATATTCAATATTGTTATACCAGGCGGGCACGGGAATGAACTCGGCCTGACCGGAAAACTGCATGTGCAATTCAGGATAACCCTCGTACAGCCTCATCCTGATCCCATTCGGTACCTGCACATACTTGGTATGCGCGTACAGGTTAGCCTTACTCAACTGGTGAACACTCCTGAAGGCCAGGAAGGGCCTTAATCTTAACAGGGTTGGAGAGTGCGCGTCGAGCAGGGTGTATCGGATCAGTATCTGTTCATCGCCCTCCACCAGAAGGTATTCCCGCTCAAGAATGACCCCGCCCACCCGATACGTTGTTTTGGCAAGCATTTCGGCATCAAAGTCACGGATATATTTATGGCCTTTCGGCTCATAGTGTTCCCCCTGGTATTTATGAATGCCAAGGTTAAACTCGGCCTGGTGCTGAATAACCGTCTCATCGAGCGAAGAAAGCAGCACATGTTTACCGCCGTCCAGTTGTGGAACCGGGCAAACTAATAATCCATGATACTTCCGGGTATTACATCCCGAAATCGTGGTGCTCATGTAGGAACCGGTCCTGTTCGCCCGGAGAAATTCTCGCGCCAGTGAGTATTCCAGGTTAACCAAACTACTTTTATCAAACTTTAAATAACTCATACCTTTCACATTGTGCCTTAAAAGCTGTTTCGCGGAAGAAAAAACCGGTTCAACCCGGTGGATTTACGGACTAAATTAGCGAAAGTATTTTTCTCCTGTACCTCTCATGAACGATATTGCTGCAATTCCCGCTCAAAAAAAGCCTTTTCGTTCTCTAAGTTAATATAAGGAAAAGAATTTGTTAACGCATTGATTTCATTTAAATTGTTTAAAAGGAAATCGTTCCAGGCCGCTGACTTGGGATGGAACGGACGATGCATCCCCGCCTTCACCACCTTCATGATATTTTTCGAGAGCCGGAGGCTGTCTTCGGCAATCATGGCGCTGCTGAACTTGTCCCACAGATGATCCACGGCAACCTGGCTTAAGTGGACAAGGTCAGGCGCGTAAAACCGGTAATCGCGTAATTCGTCCATCACGATTTCGTACGACGGAAAATACGCGCAGTGTTCAGGTCCATAGCCGGTCACCAGGCGGTCGGCTGCCAAAAGCAGGACCGACTTGCTGAGCTGATTTTCGTGAGCGCCGTCTTTCAGGTGCCTGATCGGGCTCACCGTGAGGATGACCTTGAGTCCCGGATTGAAATTCCAGAGTGCAGGAAGCGCGTCGCGGTAGACCTCGACAATTTCGCCCGGGGTGAGCCTGAACCGCTTGAAGCCGGACGCGGGAAACTTATGACAATTGGAGACAATTTCGCCGGTTGCCTTCCGTTCAAAAACCCAGGCTGTGCCAAAGGTCACGAACAGGTAACCGGCCTCTTTGAGAAAAACCCGCGATAGCTCCAGTCGCCGGTTCATCATGGCCAATGCCTCTCCCGGTGAAGTTGCCGAAAAGCGGCTGTGATGGTCGAAGCTTCCCCAGACACCCTGCTTTTCAAAAAGATCCTCCTCGCTGTACGGCTTTTCGACCAGCAGTCGCTTCAGACTTTTTGCCAGCGACAACGGATTATAGATCACACCGAAAGGATTCAGGTCGACCTGAAACTTCACCTGACTGAATTTCTCACCCATGTACTCCGAGAAGCACGAACCGAGCATCATCAGTTTGTCCTGATAACGGATGCGCCATCCCGTTCCGCCGGTCTTCACTTCCGTGAAAAATTTGTTCATCATCGCACTCGTTTTATTGTTTCCTGCCTCAGTACCATGGCCGTTCGGGCAGGAAGGTAGAGGTTCAGGAAATGCCGGCTTGACAATCCTGCCGACGGCGTGGTATAATAGATCATGCCCCGGTCAATGCGTTCCTGTCCGCCAAAACGGTTTTCGTCGGTATCGAACATGATCCGGTATTTTGATGGGGTCAACGGGATACCGTAACCGGCAAATGACTTTAGCGGATTAAAATTGAAGACTAAAAGCCAGGATCCCCGCTGAAAGGCCAGCACCTGATCCTGCTTATTATCAAGGCGCCGCTGGATTTCCGGGATTTCCAGCAACCGTGCCTCGCGGATCCATGCAATCATCACCTGATCGAACTCCTGCAGCCACTGGTATTTCAAGTCAGGATCATCGGCAATACGCCATAGCCGGCGGGCATGTTTAAAGGACCAGTGATTCCCCTCCCTGGGAAAGTCAATCCATTCAGGATGCCCGAATTCATTGCCCATAAAATTAAGGTAGGCCCCTCCGGCACAACCGGCGGTGATCAGCCGGATCATTTTATGGAGGGCGATTCCGCGATCGACGATCAGGTTATTCTGGCCTTTACGCATGTTGAAATACATTTCCTTGTCGATCAACCTGAAAATGATGGTCTTATCCCCAACCAGCGCCTGGTCGTGCGATTCCGCATAACTGACCACCTGCTCATCCGCGCGTTTGGACGTGAGCTCATGAAAAATCCATCCCACATCCCAGTTCTCGTCCGCCTCTTCTTTGATGAGCTTAATCCAGAAGTCGGGTACCCCCATCGCCATCCTGAAGTCAAACCCGATGCCCCCATGTGACTGGGGGGTGGCCAGACCAGGCATTCCGCTCACTTCTTCGGCAACGGAAATGGCGTCGGGATTGATCGCATGGATCAGCTTATTAGCCAGGTAAAGATAGCAAATCGCCTCCACGTCGGTATTCTGACTGTAATAATCGGCATAGCCGGAAAATGCTTTCCCCAGTCCGT
>CAZANK010000096.1:0-9329 GCA_964486235.1 uncultured Prolixibacteraceae bacterium
CCCCACAAATTATATCCGGCATTTGTTGCGCATAGCAGCTTCGGTATTGCTGTTCTTCTCAGGGGCAATCGGATACCGGGCGCTGGATATCCACAGTCAAAAAAATCTCTGGTCGGAAGTCGTTTCGCCTTACGGGCATAAAACGATGGTACTGCTGCCCGATAGCTCAACCGTTTGGTTGAACGGCAATTCTAAGCTGAAATACAAAACGGATTTCAGCAGGGGAAGGGTCGTGGCGCTTGAAGGGGAAGCCTTGTTCGATGTTAAAAAGCAGCCGAAAAATCTTTTTTCGGTAAACTCCGGATCGCTCCGGGTGGAAGTCTATGGCACCAAATTCAATTTACGTTCCTTCCCTGAGGATGATGAAGTGGAAGTGGCCCTGGTCAAAGGAAGTATCGGGGTCTTCAAAGACCGGCAGCATTTGAGAACCATGAACCCCGGAGAAGTAATCACATACCTCCCGGGGCAAAATAAAATAGCGATGAGTTCGGGGATGATTGACCAGATTATCTCCTGGCAATCGGGCGAATTGATTATCAACAACAAACCCATTGATGAAGTTTTTGGCTACCTTGAACGATGGTACGGTGTAAAGATCGAATTTTCGGAAGAATTACTGAACGGGCATCAGTTAAGCTTTAAAGTAAAGGCAGAGAGCCTGAGGGAGCTTTTGTCCATGATTAACAAAATTACCCCGATCAGGTACACCATCGACGGGGAAAAGGTAGTCGTAACCAAACACTGAAACAGAGAAGGCCTGCCTTCGCGGGGCAAACCTTCCTGAAATAGTTCATCGTTTAACCGCGGCAACCATCATGTAAAGGTCTCCAATTCCGTCGCATGATGAACCGCAACTAAAAGAGTACAAATTTATGAAAAAAAAATTAAAGTGCAGGCGGGTTCCCAAAAGTTACCTTGTCTGGGTTAAAAGCTTACTGATTATGAAAGTAATTGTGATTTTTCTGTGCGCGATTGGGTTAATGAGCAGCTATGCCGATTCAAATGCTCAGATTTCCAAACTGAACTTTCAGATTGAGAAGGGAACTGTAAAAGATGCCCTTGAAACGATCGAAAAGCTGACCGGGCTGTCATTCATGTACGACAACAATGTTTTTAATGTCAACCGGCCCATTTCCCTCACCGTGGAGAACGAACCGGTTGAAAAGGTGCTGGATCAGTTATTGTCAGCCGAAAACCTGAAGTATGAACGGATGAACCGTTATATCGTGATCACGCCCAAAGATCCCAACCTGATTGCGCAGGGAAGAAAGGGAACGGTGACAGGAAAAGTCACCAATGCGTCGGGAGAATCTCTTCCGGGAGTTACTGTGATCATCAAAGGCTCCACATCCGGGACGATTACCGATATGAACGGGAATTACTCGATTGGAAGTGTTCCGGATAACGAAGTCCTGGTTTTTTCGTTCGTGGGTATGAAAACAATGACGATCGGGGTCTCCGGACGCAGTATGATCAATGTGGTACTGGAAGAGGAAACCATTGGCCTTGAAGAAGTCGTTGCCGTTGGTTACGGCTCGATGAAGAAAAAGGATTTGACCAGTTCGATCACTTCTGTCACTTCCGATCAGTTAAACAAAGCAATTTCGACCAATCCGATTCTCCTGTTAAACGGAAAAGTTCCGGGCCTGAACATTACCAAAGATGGAAATCCGAACAGTTCTTCCGCCATTATCCTGCGTGGTCCGTCAACGTTGCGCGGAGGAGGTGCCCAGCAGCCGCTCTACGTGATCGACGGTATCCCCGGAGGTGTAATGCCGGCTGTTGACGACATTGTTTCAATCGATGTGCTCAAGGATGCATCGGCTACTGCGATTTACGGATCTAAAGCTGCCAATGGGGTGATCATGGTGACCACAAAAAAAGGAGAAGAGGGACAATTTAAGGTGTCTTACAACGCCTATGCAGCACTTGAAACGATATCGAACAGTTACGATGTCCTGAGCGCCGATGAATACCGTAACTGGATTTCGGATATGGGACTTGCCCTTGATCCGGTTGATGATGACGGAGCTAACACGGTTTGGATCGACGAAATTACGCGAAAAGGCTTCTCGCATAACAACAACCTTTCTTTAAGCGGCGGTAACAGCAAAACCACCTATATCGCCAGCGTAAACTATCTTAGTAATGAGGGGATTGTAAAAAATACCTCGCAAAACCGTTTTGTACTGCGTGCCAACGTGGAACAAAAAATGTTGAATGACCGGCTAAAACTGGGACTGACCACCTACAATTCGATCACCGACAGCAGGACAGTTCTGGAAGATGACGAAAATTCGAGCCTGTTCAACACGGTATATAAGTATCTGCCAACCGTGAACATCCGCAACGAAGACGGCACTTACAGAGAAGATTACGGTGCGGCAAATTATAATCCGGTCGCCCTGATCGGGCAAAACATGGGTGAAGGCAGGTATAAATCGTTTATGGGCACCCTTCATGCAGAGCTGAATGTGATGAAAGGTTTGGATTATGTCCTGAATGCATCCTATTCGAACGATCAGTCGCTGGACAACTCCTATATGTATCACCGGTCGCGACTGGCCCTGAACAGCAATGGCCTTGCCATCAGAAATACCTATGAGACCGAATCAAAGCTGATCGAAACTTTTGCTTCTTACGCAAATGCAATCGGAGACCACAATTTCAAATTGCTGGCCGGGTATTCCTGGCAGGAGAATGTCTCCGGGAATGGTTTTCAAACCAGCAGCTCAAATTTTGTATCCGACGAGGCCTTGTACTATAACCTGGGAATGGGAAATAATTACGAGGGATTTGTTCCGGATTACGGAACAACAGCCATCACCACCCTGCGGATGATCTCCGGATATACCCGTTTGAATTATGATTATCAGGGAAAGTACCTGCTCCAGGCAACGGTCCGCAGAGACGGATCATCGGCCTTTGGAAAAAACAACCAATGGGGAACATTTCCCTCTGTTTCTGCGGGCTGGAGGATTACTGAAGAATCATTCCTAAAGAACCAGCGTATTTTTGACAACCTGAAACTCCGTGCAGGCTATGGCGTTAGCGGAAACTCCATTGGCTTTAACCCGCTCATCAGCAGGCTTCGGTTCGGACAAAGCGGCGTCTCCCTTTATGACGGGCAGTTTATCAAAGGAATTATCCCCACCCAAAACGAGAATCCGGAACTCAAATGGGAGGTCACAAAGATGCTGAACCTGGGGCTTGACTTTTCTGTTCTGAAGGGTCGGATAAACGGTACGGTGGAATACTACAAAAAAACTACTGAAGATTTACTCTGGACCTATACCGTTTCTTCAACCGAGTACTATGTGCCAAGCTACACGGCAAATGTGGGCGCCATGGAGAACAAAGGCTATGAAGTTTCGCTGACGGCCATTCCTTTTCAGAAAAAGAATTTTTCATGGAACAGTACCTTGGTCTTGTCGCACAATAAAAACTTGTTAACATCCCTGTCGAACGACCGGTTTCAGGTCGAGTATATTTACGTGGGGGCGGTCGGAAATCACGGACAATCAGGGATGAACAGTCAGATCCTGCAAGAAGGACATCCGGTAGGCCAGTTCTACACCTGGAAATATGCGGGACCTGACGCAAACGGACAATCGCAGTTCTACAAAGAAGACGGTACCCTGACCACAAGTCCCCTTACCACCGACCGTTATTATGCCGGCAATGCACAGCCCAAACTAACAGGAGGTTGGCATAACACCATCACTTACAGGGATTTCACCCTCGATTTTCTTTTGCGTGGGGTAACCGGGAATAAAATCATGAATGTGACCCTGAGTAACCTGAATTATCCGGGAGAAGCAACGCATTATAACCAGCACCGTATGGTATTGGAATCATCGGCCATTGACATCAATGCCCCGTATACCTCCACACGTTATCTGGAAAAAGGAGATTATCTCAGGCTTGACAATATTACATTGATGTACGCCTTCAGGTTTTCAAATCCGCTGATCAAAGGGTTGAAATTGTACACAACCGTCAATAATGCTTTTGTGATCACGAATTACAGGGGAAGTGATCCGGACGTCAATCTGGGAGGGATCACGCCGGGAATTGATGACGACAATTATTATCCCAAAACACGCTCGTTCATCTTCGGTTTAAATGTTGATTTTTAGCCTTTTAATTTCAAAAAACTAAGACATGAAGAAAAATATTATAAAAAGCTTTGCCCAAACCATCGCTTTAACCTTAGCCTTAGGATGTACCGATCTGGACGTGCCTGTCGTATCAGAGCTCACACCCGATACATTCCCTAAAACAGAGAAAGATTTTGTTGCTGTGGCAAGTGCGGTGTACAGCAGTATGGCTTCAAACCGCTTTGACTACATGTGGCTTGCCCAGAGCCTTACCACCGATGAGATGATCATTACCGCAGACGGCGGGAGGTGGTATGACGGTGCACGATGGATGCAACCGCACATGCACACGCACGACAAAGATAACAGGGTTGTGCAGTACGCCTGGACTTATGGTTTTACGATTATCAGTACCTGCAACAAAGTCCTTGATATTCTAAATGCCGCACAGGAAAGTGATCAGAAGAAAATCGCCATCGCCGAGATCAGGTGTGTCCGTGCGTGGGGGTTTTATCTGATGATCGACCTCTATGGCGATGTGCCTCTTGCGGTGAATTTCGGAGAACCAGCAGGCGCCCGCGTGGCCCGTGCCAGTGTCTTTGCGTTTATTGAAGACGAATTGCTTGCCGCCATTCCCGATTTAAACGAAACAGTAGACCAAAGCACCTACGGACGGCCAACCAAATGGACAGCCTGTGCCTTGCTCGCAAAACTCTACCTGAATGCTCAGGTTTATACAGGAACGGCGAAGTGGCGCGAGGTGGTCGACATGTGTGATCAGGTCATCACAGAAGCTGCCGCCAACGGAACTTTCGCCCTGGATGCGGACTGGCTGGGCATGTTTGACGTGGACAATGGTCCCCAGATTAAGGATTTTATCTGGGCGGTTCCCTTCGACAGGAACCAAATCAAAATGCAGATGTACGGAAGATGGTGGCTGGAAAGGCATCTGCAGGCACAGTTTGAACTGCCTTACACACCGAGCGGGGCTGCCAGAACGCTCCCCGAGTATTACGCGAAGTTCAACGATCCGAACGACGTCCGGGAAAAGATTTGGGTGAAAGGTCCCCAATTCTTCAGCGACGGTAAACCCGTTATGCTCGAAACAACGAATAAAGGCTATGATATCAATTATTCGGGTCCCGATCCCAATGCCGTCATTCAGGTGCAACTGGATTTAACGCCGGAAATCATTTTCCGGGACGTATCAAAATTCGAAACCGGGAATGACCTGAAAGGATTAATGCTCGGATACCGGTGCAATAAGTTCTTTTGCGACAAGTATTCGCTCGACCGTTATCAAAACAACGACCATCCTATCCTTCGGTATTCGGATGTATTGCTGATGAAAGCAGAAGCCCTTCTGAGAGGAGCTCCCGCTACAATGGGGCACAGCGCATTAACGCTGGTCAACATGATTCGTACCCGGGCCAAAGCAAGTCCGCTGACAACGGTAAATCTCGACGAGTTACTGGATGAGCGCGCGCGCGAGTTCACCAACGAATGGTCGAGAAGAAACGATCTGATCCGCTTTGGTAAGTACGAAGATACCTGGGGTGTTAAAACCGATAATAATCCTCAAAAGAGGCTCTTCCCGATTCCTCAGTCGGAAATCAATATCAATCCGTTGCTGGTACAGAACCCGGGGTATTAATCATTCAGAGGCCTGGCACCTGATAAAAGCCACTGGCTTGGCCAGGCCTCTTTGACCTGAATCGGTCCGATTCATTTAAACCTGCATGCCCTCAGTACTATTTCATGTCCTGCTGCCTGCGTGGATGGTCTTCTTATGTATTATCAATCAAAAAAACGTATCGAATGAGATCAGAAAAATATCCTTGTTCTGCATTCTTCGGCAACAATGATCCGGGAAAAAGGAGATTACCAGACAAGAACGCCAGGCCGGAAGCGCTGGTTTCTGTGCTTGGCTGCTTGATCCTGTGCTTTAACTTAAGCTGTAAGGAAAAACCCCGCGTTAATCCGTCCGTAACAGATCAGAAATCCGTTGCTTACAGCCTGTTTAACAGCTATGATGAGATGATCAGCGCCACGGACATCCGCTATTTTGAGCCGGTCCGCATTTCTCCGGTCGGCACAAAGGAGAAACCGCTGTATCATAATTTCTTCTATTACAATCATACCCCCACCGAATGTCTGCAATTTGAGCCAACCGGACGGTATTTGTTGGGGATGCGGTTTTTCATGGAAGGGAGGGAAGTACAACCTTCAGACAAAGCTGAAATCGGGATTTTTGATCTTCAATGCGGCAATACATGGGAGAAAATCGGGGAAACCACCGCCTGGAACTGGCAGCAGGGCTGTCGCCTGCAATGGATCCCGGGAAGCTTTGAAGAGATCATGTGGAACGATCATTCTGCTGACGGAAAGACACTGATCACGAAAGTCTACAGCACCAAAACAAAAACAACACGGATCATCCCATTCCCGGTGTATGTCACCTCGCCCAACGGGAAAACCGGACTGGGCGTAAATTACGAGCGGGTTCAGCACCGGGGCTGCAAATACCCGGGCGTCGAAGACCCGTATAAAGATGAGTGGGCCCCCGGCAATGCCGGATTATGGAAGATTGACATGAGCTCCGGCGCATTGAAACTGATCGTATCAATCAGAGATATCGCCAACGTAATGTACCCGGACGGATTCCCGTCCGACACCCTGAACCGGAACCTTTATTTTTTCAGGGCCGGCTACAACCCTTCAGGCAGCCGCATCTTCATCTTTGCCAAAGATTTTCAAAACAGATGGGGCAATTGGGCGATCCGGACAGAAGGCTATACCATTCAACCGGACGGAACGGATGTCCGGTATTTCTACAGGGAACCAAGCCACCATTACTGGCTGAATGACGAGGAAGTGCTGGATAACGGGTATCACGCTTCGGCCGGAGAAAAAGCAAGCCTGGGATTTTTCCGGTTTAAGGACGACGGTGCGGGCCAGGCAAAGGAAAAGGTTTTTGGTGCACCCAACGGGCATATTACGATCGACCGCACAGGCGACTGGGTTTTAAATGACGCTTCGGATGGTGACGGACATATCTACCTGTATTTATATCATCTGCCGACCCGGAAATTCATTCCACTGGCAAAGCTGGAAACCCGTATTGGCGGGTATATTTACAGAACGCACCTCGCCGCAATGCGGACGGACCTTCATCCCCGGTTCTCGCACGACGGGAAAAGCATTTCGTTTGATTCAACCCACGAGGAGGATTTCGGGAGACAGATCTATATCATGGATGTTTCACAAATTGTTGACAATCCGCCGCAAAGAGATTAGACGATTTTTCAGGCCCCGGATACGACGGATTTTCATGTTCCCGGGCTTTCAGATAACAGGATTAACAGACAGGAGTAACTTATAAAAATAAAGAGGATGTTTTCGGTAAAGAATAAATGTATCATCATTACCGGTGCCGGCGGTGTAATCGGGTCGACCCTTGCAATTGCACTGGCAAAAGCAGGCGCCCGCCTTGCGCTGCTTGACTTCAACGAAGAAAAACTACGGCTTACCGCCAAAAAGGTGAGGACCTTCCGTCCGGACCACCTGACCTGCACCGGCGATGTGTTTGATGCGGCCGGGTTAAAGGAGCAGCGATCGGCTGTTTTAAAGGAATTTGGCCGCATTGACGGCCTGCTGAATATTGCCGGTGGCGCGGGTAAAGGGGCCTCTACACAGACTGAGTTCCTCAAGACGGATACACCTCTTGAAGACTCCTTTTTCGGACTCAACCTGACAGATTTTCAACGCACGTCCGACCTCAATTTCATGGGAAGTGTTATCCCTTCGCAGGTTTTCGGTGAAGCCATGTCCCGTCAGGGGTCAGGTCATATCATCAATATCAGCTCGATGGGGGCATTCCGGCCCCTGAGCAAATCGCCGGCTTACAGCGCCGGTAAAGCAGCCATCACCAACTTCACGCAGTGGCTTGCCGTACACCTGTCAACCTGCGGTATCCGGGTGAATGCTATTGCTCCGGGCTTTTTCCTGACCGGGCAAAACCGCTTTTTGCTTTACGATGAAACTACAGGAGAGCTGACACCTCGGGGAAAAAGGATCATCGGTCACACCCCTCAGGGGAGACTGGGAAACCCGGAAGATCTGGTCTCAACGGTGATCTGGCTGCTTTCCGATTCTTCGTCATTCGTGACCGGGGCGGTCATCGCGGTCGACGGAGGATTCAATGCATATAACGGAATTTAAGCCAATTGAAATGGAAATTGTCATTCTGGATTCAGGGTATAAGTCGTACGACTTTGAGAAAGGACTTTTTGAGCAGGAAGGCTTCCGCCTGAAAATCTTTCCTACCTATAAGGGCGATGCGGCCGAAAAAAAAGATTTTGCAAAAAACGCAGACGGCATCCTGGTCAGGCACACCCTCATTGACGAAGCGTTCCTGTCGGGGATGAAAAACCTGAAAGCGGTGGTACGTTACGGGGTGGGATACGACAATGTGGATGTCGAAGCCTGCTCCAGGCACGGAATTAAAGTTGCCAATGTGCAGGGATATGCCAATCATTCGGTTTCGGACCACGCCCTGGCGCTGTTGTTTTCCTGTACGCGGGCGCTCTGGGACACAAAGTCGCAGATCAGCGAAAAATTTGCTGCACCGCCCGTACCGGACATCTTCGAATTGCACGACAAGACATTGGGGATTGTCGGTATCGGACGGATTGGCAGCGAATTCTGCAAAAAAGCGTCCCCGCTCTTCGCGCAGGTTTTGGCGTGCGATCCCTACAAGCCGGATGATCATTTCAAAGATCTCCGCGCATGCCGGGCCGGGTTGGATGAGTTGCTTGCAGCGTCCGACGTCATCAGCGTACATTGCAACCTCACGGCAGAGACGAAACGCCTGTTTGACCAGGATGTCTTTTCAAAAGTAAAAAAACGCCCGGTGATCATCAATACGTCACGTGGCGAAGTAATCTGCGAGAAAGCGCTGCTTGAAGCGCTTAATACCGGGAAAATCCACAGCGCGGGACTGGACGTGTACGAAGATGAACCGGCAACGGAAAATCAGCGGGAAATCATCGGTCATCCGCGAACAATCTGCACCGGCCATTATGCCTGGTACTCCGACCGGGCCGCCACTGAACTCCAGAAACGGGCCGCACTGAACCTGTATCACTTCCTTACCGGACCACCGGTGGAAGATTGCCTGAATGATCAAACCTCTGCAACAACACGCTGATACGAAAAACAAGTCTGTCC
>CAZANK010000097.1:0-9326 GCA_964486235.1 uncultured Prolixibacteraceae bacterium
ATACTGGTGTTCTCGTTCGTGGGGATGAGACCTCTGGAAGTACCTGTCCGCGGAAAGACCAGCATCAGTGTGACGATGGAAGAAGAAACCATAGGTATTGATGAAGTTGTTGCTATTGGTTACAGCTCTGTAAAGAAACAAGACCTTACGGGTTCTGTTTCCAGTATTAAATCGGAGGCTTTACAGGAACGGGCAATAACAACGTTGGGCGAGGCTTTTGCCGGTCAATTAGCTGGGGTGAAGGCACAACAGACTTCTGGTAAACCGGGTGCAGAATTAAATATTAAAATTCGGGGAATCAGCACAATCAATGCATCTAATGCCCCACTTTACGTGATTGATGGTATTCCTTCAGGAGACAATATGAAAGATATTAACCCCAATGACGTTGCTTCAATCGAAGTGTTGAAAGACGCTTCTTCCACTGCAATATATGGGGCGCGGGGAGCAAATGGCGTGATCCTGATTACAACGAAAAAAGGGAACAAAGGAAAACCAACCTTTGACTTTACCATGAATTACGGGCTTCAGAAAGTAGATAAAATCATGGATATGATGAACAGGGATGAATTTATTGCATTTAATATATGGGGAAGAAATGAAGCCCATCTAAGGGCAGGTGGTAGCATGAGTGATCCTGTGAGTTCCCGTGCAAGTGCTAATCAATATCCGGATATTTGGGTCTCCGACCCGGAATCATTACCCGATATAAACTGGCAGGAAGCAATCTATCGGATAGCCCCGATACAGAGTTACCAGTTGACAGCTTCAGGAGGTGGAGATATGGGGACATTCCTGATCTCCGGTTCTTATATGAAACAGGATGGGGTCGTGGAAGAAACTGGTTATCAGAGGGCAACATTTCGTTTGAATACCACTTTAAATGTTGGGAAACACTTAAAATTAGGAATGAATATTGCTCCCTCATTCTCAACTGAAAATAACCCGGACGATGAAGCACAGGAAAGCGCCCTTCACCATGCAATAAACATGCCTCCTGTTGTTGGGTTAAATTCAAATACCGAGAAATGGGGATATACAGCAGGTGCATTTGCATGGCCTAATCCATTGGAGCGTTTAAGGGAAGTACACCATGAAACGAGAAATAACAGAGTACTCACCAATATTTGGGGTGAATTGTCTATCACGAAATCGCTTTCATTCAGGTCGCAATATGGGTATAATTACAGAGAAGCCCGTAGCTCATATTTTAAGCCTTCCAATGTGAATCAGGGTTCAGCATCGTATGGTAATGCCAGTATATCTGATTGGTACGATTGGTCCCTTCAAAATACATTAACCTATATGCCCAGGATTAGCTCATTGCTTGATGTGAATATATTATTCGGACAAAGTCTTGAAGGTCAAAAATATTATTACAATTATTCGGCAGCAAATGGTTACCCCAACGATCTAATTTACACATTAAATGTTGCTTCCACTCCAACAAGTGTGTCAACTACTGAAGCAGAAAATGCCATTGCGTCTTTTTTTGGACGACTAAACCTTAATGTAAAAGATAAATATCTGTTAACGGTTAGTCTTCGCCGCGATGGTTCATCTAAATTCGGAAAGGACACCAAATGGGGATGGTTTCCTTCTGCTTCTCTGGGCTGGAAGATTAACCGGGAAGAATTGATGACGAGCGCTGATTGGCTGGATTTATTAAAACTCAGACTTTCTGTCGGGAAGGCGGGGAATAACAGTATTGGCAATTACGAAAGTATTTCTTTGTTGGGAAAAACAAATTATACCCTGAATGGAGCAATTGTAAGTGGCTTGGCCCCTTCATCCATCAGCAATCCTGATCTGGGGTGGGAAACTAAAATCTCAAAAGGCATTGGAGTCGATTTTGCGGCGTTTAAAAGCCGCGTACAAGCCAATTTGGATTATTATGTGGACAATACCAAAAGTATGCTTTTGGATGTCTCTGTCCCGTATATTTCCGGTTATAGTTCAATGAGAGAGAATATTGGCGAGGTGCAAAACAAGGGATGGGAATTTGAATTGACCACACGTAACCTGGGAGGCAGGTTTAAATGGACAAGTTCATTTAATATTTCCAGAAACATCAATGAAGTGAAGAAACTAGGGATTGATAATGCCCCGATTATAGATAAAGCAAGTGGATCCACTGCTTATATTACAAAAGTCGGCGAAGCAATAGGTAGTTATTATATGTATAAAACCGACGGACTTCTTCTGGACGATGATTTTGATGCAAATGGAAATGCACTTGTGCCCATTGCGTCTGGACAGGAAAAAGGAAATGTTAAGGTCGTGGATGTAACTGGCGAGGGTCAAATTAATACCAACGACCTGACAATTGTCGGAAATAACCTGCCTGATTTTATGTGGGGATTCAGCAATCGCTTTTCATACAAGAACTTTGATCTGAATATTTTGCTCCAAGGCTCACAGGGCGGAGAAGTATTTTTCGTTGGTGCCCGACACATGGATTGTGGGCAAATACAGGGCATGAACCAACTGAAGCGTTGGGTTCGAAGTTATAAGCCTGAACATTCGGATGGGGAAAACCCGCTTCCGCAAAATTCAAATGTTGATTTGTCATGGGATGGAAAAACCCCAAACCGGTTTGGAAGCAATGGCGGTGTCAATGATACACGGATATTTGATGCATCCTTTACGCGGATTAAGAATATGACTTTAGGGTATAACTTATCAAAAGAACTGTGTAAACGGTTAGGCATCCAAAATGTCCGGGTCTATTTGATGGGTGATAATATTTTCACCTGGACCCATTATCCGGGTGCAACACCCGAGACCAACAGTGCGGGGAACGATACAACCAAACCAGGGACTGACTACGGGACTTATCCTATCTCAAGAAAATATAGTATGGGTATTAATCTGACTTTTTAAACATTAGACTATGAAAAACAAAAATAGATTAGCAGGTATATTATTTGTCATTGCAACTATGACAATTTTTTCCTGTAAAGATTATCTGGATTTAAGTCCAATTTCAAGTTACAATACAGGAAGTTTTTATCAGACTCAGGAAGATTTTGAATCGGCAGTTAATGGAATATATGATATTCTTCAGTCTTTAGTAAACACTACTGCACTTACGTTAGAAGGCCGCAGTGACAATGTGCAGGACGACATTATAAACGGTTATGACAATAATCGGGTTCACCGGTTTATTGATGACGCATCAACCTCTTATCTGACTACAATCTGGAGTTCCTATTGGAAGATGATTGACAGGAGCAATGCCATAATAGACCAGATTGATGCCGTTAAATTTGATGATGAAGAATACAAGTCTTATTATAAAGGTGAAGCTTATTTCTTTCGAGGATATGCCTATTTTCAATTGGCATGGATGTACGGTGGGGTTCCGTTAATCGACCATCAAATGAAGGTTGATGAAATAAAAACGACAGCCCGAAGTTCACAGGCTGAGACATTTGCCTTTGCTTCCAGTGATTTGACACAAGCTGCACAACTGCTTCCGGAAGTCTGGGCATCCAAAGAACTGGGAAAAGCCACAAAATATGCAGCTCAGGGAATTCTTGCGCGTATGTATCTATTCCAGAAAAACTATACCGGTGCCAAACCTCTTTTGTTAAGCATCATCAATTCGGGTAAATATCAATTAGCTTCCAATTATGCAAATTGTTTTCTTGACACTTATGATAATAGTCCTGAACATGTTTTACAGGTTCAATTTAAATCAGGGAACTTAGGAGAGGGAAATAGTTTTGTTGCTTATGAGGTTCCCGAATTTATTCGGTCCTCTTTATTCCCGACAGGTGGAACATCTGGTGCTAATATGGTATCGTACGATTTGTATGACTCTTATGAAAACGGGGATTTACGCCGGGACTTTTCGATCCAGAAAGGATATACAAATAGTTCGGGAATAAAGGATGAAGTCACTCTTTACTATATAAAATATGCGCATGGAACAATACCGACAACGAAAACGGATTACGAAGTGAATATGCCAATTTTACGTTATACAGATGTTCTGTTAATGTATGCAGAAGTTTTGAATGAAGGAAGTTATGCATCAACAGGGGAAGCCTTTAATATTATAAACGAAATAAGAAACAGGGCAGGATTATCTCCTCTGACGTCTTCACAGGCATCAAGCCAGGAAGCTTTCAGGGATGCAGTTTTGCGTGAAAGACGAGTTGAATTTGCATGTGAATATTTACGGTGGTTCGATCTTTTACGTACGGGTAAAGCAATGAGCGTTATGAATACATTTCTTTCCCGTCCTGAAGAGGGAAGTGGAAAATACAAAATGGAAGAATACCGTTCGATTTTTGCAATACCGCAATATGAACTAAATGTGAATCCCAATACTGAATATATGTGGCAAAACCCCGGATACTAACATCATTAAGGACAAGTTCCGGATTTTTATCCGGAACTTGTCCCCATTCTGATCGTCTAAATTCGGGCTCCTATCCTCTAAGATATGTGTAGCAATTATTTTCAGCCGTTAATTATACTAAACCAGATCTATGGCAAAATTATCTTTGTTGAACTGTTTGATGATAATCTTGTTAGCATTCAGTTGTTCGGATTGGCATGCCGGGAATCGAGAATCCGTCGGCCCAATCACCCCTAATCAGTTTAAGGGAACGGATACACAGCGTATTCTATCGGCTATCCAGGCGGCAAAAGGCGCTACCAACCAAATCGTTATTCCGGCAAGAAATTCGAACGGAACGAATTTGTGGTTAATAGACAGTGCAATTCTATTGCCATCCAACATGACAATAATCCTTGATAACTGTCTGATCCAATTATCTGACCAATGTCGGGACAATATGTTTCGGAGTGATAACGTCGGGGAGGGGATTACTGACCCGGTTTGGAATAAGGACATCAGCATCATCGGGATAGGAGATGTTTTTTTAAGAGGGGCAAATAATCCCCGTGCCACCGGCGATGGCGCCAGGACGTTGGTTTTGGACAATCAGAAAGGAAGGGTCAGTTATGGCAGTGATGCCGGGAAAGAAGGGATTAAACAGAAAGGGGACTGGCGCAATATCATGATCCTGATGGGTTATGTCGATGGTTTTAAACTGAAGAATGTGACGATTGAAAATGCACACGCCTGGGCTGTCAGTTTTGAAAGAACGGTCAACGCTGAACTTTCCGACATTCATTTTGATTGTCCCGAGTTCCAGGACGTGAACGGCAAAGAAGTTTTTGTTGCCAATCGGGATGGCGTCGATCTTCGTCATGGCTGTAAAAATTTCAGGATGAACAATCTTTCGGGAAGAACCGGCGATGATTTTATTGCGTTGTCTATTTTAGGATTAGGCGCTGACAATCAGGAAGGAGGGACGCTGAACTCGACCATGGTGACTTCCAGAAAATGGAGAGGGCCGGAAGATGACACGGAGCGAATCTTTGTGACAAACATCACCTGTGAAAGTTCGACCAGGGCAATTGCAATCCGGGCGAATGATGTTGCCGGCATCAATCACGTCTATATCAACGGACTGATGTCGGAAGGCGGTTATAATGCCATGCTGGTGGGAGGGAAAGGATACGGGAAAGATTCCCAACCCGGAAAGATTAATCACATCCATGTCATGAACATCATCGGGGAGGGCCTTCAGTCTTTGATCCAAATCGAGGAAGCGATTGCCGATTGCAGTTTCATGAACGCGATTTATATAGGGCGTGGTGATCAACTCATCACGTATAAAATTGATCCGTACAAAACCACCAACGTGATCACGCAAAATTTGACAAAAGTCGATTAATTAATTTCAAAATGGGAAGAAAAGATCATTTTAACGGTATCATTTTAAACGTTTTAACGATATCGCTGCTAGTGGGAATAAGCGACAAGTGCCGGTCACAAGATACGAATCATCATGGCCTCCGTATCGGTTGGGCGATGGAAGATATTACCCCGGAAGGCCCGGTATCATTACGGGGGCAGTATTATGAAAGGATGTCGGAATATGTGCAAAGTTCTTTAAAAGCAACAGCCCTCGCAATGGAATCGGTGAGTGAAGATGGCCGTAAGGAACAGGCGATTATGATTTCGGTGGATGTCGTTAGTTTTAGCGATGGATTGCAGGATTCACTGAGGCAGATGTTGAAGGGAAAGATCCCTGATTTTGGTCTCAATAATCTATTCTTAAATGCCACGCATACGCATTCCTCGTTTGATACAGGCCTTACAAGTAAACACAGAAAAATGTTACTTGACCGGCTAAGCAAGGTAGCAATGGCTGCGTGGGAGAACAGGCAGCCTGGGGGGATCAGCCATGAGCTACGGTATGCGGTTGTTGGTCATAACCGACGGGTAGAGTATGCCGGCGGCTCCACCGAGATGTATGGTTCGACAGACAGGGAAGATTTTATCGGGCTGGAAGGACCGGAAGATTCGGGTGTCGATATGCTTTTCTGCTGGGACCGGAACAAGGAGTTGACGGGGATCGTGATGAATGTGGCTTGTCCGGCACAGGTGACCGAAGCGAAGTATTACGTTTCGTCCGACTACTGGAGTGAAGTCAGGAAGCACCTGGAGAAAAGATTTTCCGGGAATGTTTATGTTCTTCCCCAGATAAGCGCGGCGGGCGACATCTCACCCCGCGACCTCCCCCTGGGGTATAAATCAGGAGAGCCGGATATGTGGGACGTTCCCGGCATTGTTGAAATAGGGAAAAGGCTGGCCCATGTGATCGATGATGCATACCCTGATGCGAAAAATAACATCAGGACGGATGTCATTTTCAAACATCTTGTGAAAAACATCAATTTACCCACACGGCAGTACCGTGAAGAAGATTATAAAAAAGCACTGGCAATTGTGAAAGAGATCCGGTCAAAAGAGCCTAATGATCCCGATTCTCCTGAGACCTGCTGGAACAGGTTCCTGAAAGAAATTAAGGAAAACGAGAAAGTAAGGGAGTATGGACCGTGGGACAACAAGTTGTCTGATTTTGGGATTGTAAAAAAACAAGAAGCTTTGGTCAAACAATATGAGGAGCAGGATCAGCGTCCGTTTTACCCGGTTGAAGTGCATGTGGTGCGGCTGGGGGACGTTGTTTTCGCGACCAATCCTTTTGAGCTTTTCACGGATTACGGGTTCCGGATAACAGGAAGGAGTAAGGCCAAACAAACCTTTATTATCCAGTTGAGCAGTGGCGACAGCGGAGGATACCTTCCCACGAAACGGGCCATTGAGGGAAAAGGATACAGAGGCTACAGTGCGATGGTTAATCAGGTAGGTCCGGAAGGGGGACAAATGTTGGTTGATGAAACCGTAAAGCTGATCAATTCCATTTGGTAGGCTAAATTGCACCGGATATTTTTGAAATAACAGGCTGGGAAGGAACTACAGGCGAAATTCAGAAAGGCAAAGCGAAGCTGTTTTGAACTTTATTTTTTAGCTTTGTCTTTCTGTAATTTGCTTGATGCACATGGTTGACCATGATCCGGAACTGCTAACCAGGTTGAAAACGAACGATGAAGGGGCTTTCAAAGTTATTTTCAACAAATACTATTCGAGGTTGTACTATTTTATTCTTGAATTTATACCCCGGGACGATTTGGCAGAGAATATTGTTCAGGATACTTTTCTTACGCTTTGGAAGAAGCGTTTGGAGTTAAAAGATGATTCCAATCTGAGCGCTTACCTGTTTACGGTCGCCAAAAAGAACTGCCTTTACCGGTTGAGGGACCAACGGTACCAGCAAAAACTTTTCGTTACCGCCTTTGCGAATCAGGATGAACTGGATCTGAATAGGGAAGTATTGAACACCCTGGACTCGTCATCCTGGACCTTTGAAGAAATCAACAAAATTATTGAACAGACCCTGGAGGAACTGCCACCGCAATGCAAAAGGGTATTCACCATGAGCCGGTTTGAGGAAAAGAAAAATAAGGAAATCGCTGAGGAGCTTAATATCTCAGTGAAAGTGGTTGAGAAGCATATCTCCAAAGGGCTTAAGAAATTCAGGGAGTCATTGAAAGACTATCTTCCGTTTGTGGCTCACCTGTTTTTACCGTAGACGCTTAAAAAAAAAATGTTGGCCCGGAGGGCGGGTTTCCGGTTGTTCGTGCATTGTTCGGGTAAAGCAATATTTGAAAGACACATTCATGAAGAATCCGGATCAATTATATAACCTGATCACCGGAAATATGGCTCCTGAACAAAAGCAGGCCATCTACTCCGAAATAAAAAAAGACGAAAATCCTAAAAATCTCTTTAAAAAAGCCAAAATGATCTGGGCTCTGATGTCTTCTTCCAGAAAAGCCCCTGATCACAAGATTGAAGCATCCTATCGGAATATCCATGAAAGGATTTTCTCACGGAGAATGATTTTCAGCATTCCCGGGTATTTAAAATATGCCGCAATATTGATCCTGTTGATAGGCCTGCCTGCTTTAACATTTTACCTGGGAAGACAGAGCAATACCGGATTTGATCCGGCAATCAGAAACACATCGGTCGTTGCTGAGAGGGGACAGATATCAAAAGTCATTCTGCCCGACAGTTCGGTCGTATGGCTAAACTCAGGCACCGTTCTGACTTATGATCACGATTATGGCTATAAAAACCGGGATTTGCAAGTGGAGGGGGAGGCTTATGTGACTGCCGCTAAAAACAAAGACCTGCCGATGATGGTAGCGTCCGGCGATTTACGGGTGAAAGTACTGGGTACGCGTTTCAATGTGAATGGTTATCCTGAAGAGGAAAGCATTAAAGTCATTCTGGAGGCCGGGCAGGTCGAATTGCTTAACTCATCGGTTAAAAAATTCCGGTATCAGATGGAGCCCGGACAAGTAGCTAAGTTTATACGCCGGACCGGAGAGGTGCTTATTCGTGATGTACGCGCTCAAAATTATACCAACTGGAAAAACGGAGAATTGATCTTTGTTGAAACGCCAATGGATGAAGTGATTATGCGTCTGGAGCGAAAGTTTGACATTGAAACAGAGATCAAAAATCCGGATATTTATAAATCGGTCTTCACGGCAAATTTCAAAACGGAAAGTTTGGAGGAAATACTCGATTATGTTAGGTATTCCTGTCCGTTCACGTGCCAAATCACAAAGGGAAATGGGAAGACGCGTGTAATATTTAAATAATCAGTTAAATCAAAGCTTAAATTTAAATCATTGCCTATGAGGATATAAAATGAACCAATAAAAAAAGGAGATGCTCGAACATCTCCTTTTTAAAGCAAGTGCCGGCAACCTTTCAAATTAACAGGCACAAGGAAATTGAATTTTTATCAAATCAAAATCAAGACAAATTTATGAAAATTGCGATTAAGAGAGCACAAAGTCCAAACTTGTTTGAGACTTTGTCGAGC
>CAZANK010000098.1:0-9225 GCA_964486235.1 uncultured Prolixibacteraceae bacterium
ACCAATATTCCGCTGTATGCTATCGGGGAAGGAAACTGGTAAAGACAAGCAATTTCCTGTTGTGCCGATTTTTCCGGATCGGTGGGGGTGACGGTGATCTTGTTGCCGCTCAGGTTTTCGTTGACCTCGATGGTCGTGTAGATCCAGGACAGCCCGTCTGGGCCTGATACAGCTTCTCCCTCTTCGTCCAGGGACATATGCTGTTTTATATGGTTAAGTTGACGATCTCGAAAGTAACTTACAGGAAATTTGCTTCGCGGGTTTTCATCAGGTCGTGCATGCAGGTGCGGTGAAGCCCCAATCCGCCAAAACCCCATAAAATTCCAAATAAATAGGTCCGGGCTTTACTGCTTAACGGACTCTGATTTAAGATTTCAAATAAGTCGGGTGTCGTTAATAAACCACCAATCGGTGGCATGATAATCCAGGCAACGAAGCCTAAACTGATCCAATAAGTTTGCCACGACCATTTTTTGATAAGATTATAAGGAACATAAAAACTGGCAGAAGAGAAACCTCCGATAAAATGGTAAATTATTCCAATAAATTGTTGCATCTTATTATCAATCCAGGTGAAAAACTTCTGCCAACATGTCTTCTTTAGCCTTCAGGCTTTGGTCGCTTTCACATACCAGCACTTCGGTCATATATCTCCACCAGCGTTGCATAATTTCCGACTCTCCGAGCTTTTCAAACAACGCTCCATCTTCAATCTCGAAATACCCGAACAGGTACTCCGGGTTTTCGTGAAGAAAAATGGAATAGTTTCTGACGCCATGTTCCTTTAGTTCTTGCTGCAGTTCAGGCCATACAGGTGGTGTAAAAATCGTAGCGTGCACGGTCAACCGCTTCTTTCGCTTTACCTGATAATTGCGTGATTTCCTCTTCTTCTATTTTTGATCCCATTTCGCCCACTTTGAAAAGGATAAACGGCAGATAGGGTTTGATGTCGTATCCCCGGCGACGTTTGAACTCTTCGAGGTAATCGGGACACCAGTTGGCGCCTTCCAGTTCCATGCTATCGCAGAACATGGCGCGGAAGCCTTTTAATCTTTCCAATTGCGGGAACAATGCATCCGACATACGGTTGAGGAATTTTTCGGTAGCTTCCTTCATCACGTCCAGTTCGCGGAGGATTTCTTTTTCCGCCAGTTTATCCCCGTTCCACCACCAACGCACAAACGGTTTTGCGGTGACGGGCGGTTGCTGAAAAAGAGTATACAACTTGTCCTCTTCCCCCTGTTGCACATTGTTTTCAAGAAGGGGAGATATCTGCAATACCGGCAAGCCGGCAGTTAAAACCACTCCTGATTTGATGAACGATCTCCGGGAAAATGAATAAGATTTCTTCATGGTGTATAATTTCTCATAAAAGTACCACCGTAAAAATATAATTTCCACAGAAAAGTACTATCACAAAAACAGTTTTTCCAGGCACGAACAATAAAGGCTGTCCAAACAGACGGTTCTTGTTATATATAATTCAAATAATTGTCCTTATTTACCACATCAAAAGTAGCATTTGGGTATGCCTCTTTAAAAATACCGGGAACATCCGGCTTCTTATTTCCCCATTTGAACTCCAACGCCGTAAGAGAATCCGGACTTTCTTCGATAAGGTCTATCTCCTGACGATCGTATGTTCTCCAGAAATAGAACTCTTTACCTAAACCGGCGTTATGGTTGGCTTTCATACGTTCCCCTATCAGGTAGTTCTCCCATACTGCGCCGGTATCCTGCCGAATGGACAAAGGATTGAAATTACCAATGATCGCATTGCGTATTCCGTTGTCATAAAAATACCATTTACCGGCCTTTGTTACCTCTTTACGCAGGTTGCGCGCGTAAGCTCCGAGACGGTAAACAACAAAGACTTTGGAAAGCAGGTCGAGATATTTTTCAACCGTATTTTTACTCATGCCGAGTTGTTTACCAAGCTCGTCATACGACACTTCATTACCGGTTTGAAAAGCTATCAGGCGCAATAATTCTTTCATCTTTCCTGAGTTTTTCAACCCGTCGATGGATAAAATGTCTTTCAACAGGTAAGCTCCGACAATATCCCTCAGATAATCGGTCTTGCGTTCAAAATTATCTATGGTCACCACTTCGGGATAGGAGCCGTATATAAGCCGCGATTCGAGATTTTGCCTGGTTTCCAATGTAGTTTCGGTCTGTGCGATCTCCTTTTGGGAAAAAGGAGTAAGATGAAATTGTGTGCTTCGTCCAACCAAGGGCTCCCCGGCCTTATTCAAAAGGTCGAAAGAGGATGAGCCGCTTGCGATTACCCGGACACCTTCAATTTCGTCGACGATCAACTTTAATTTGGAGCCAATCTCCGGAATATTCTGCGCTTCATCTATCGCCAGTAAATCCACACCTTCCAAAAGATGCCGATAGTTGGCAACAGATCGTTCTTCCAAAAGAGCCAAGGTATTGTAATCCTCTCCGTTGAGCAGCATCGTTTTCCCGGCAAAGTCTTTAACCAACTGACGCATTAATACGGTTTTTCCAACCCTTCGCGCACCAAAAATCAGAACCGCCTTATTCGGTTCTATTCGGGCAGTTATTCTATCTTGCAATAATCGTTTTACAGGTTCCATAACTAGTAACTGTTCCTTACAAAAGTAGTAATTGTTTGTTTGTTGACAAATTTTACGTAAAAAATGTCAATAGATTGACTATTTTTTAGTTTTTTGGGGTTTTCACGGTATTTGATCGCATAAAATGGCGACAGCCGAAAAGTGCAAATCGCTTTTGCGCAAAACTATCCCTTCTTGTCGCGTTTCCTAAACCCGCGCCGCGTCAGCAAACTATCGCTTAATCAAAAGTTCTTGACCTACGATATGTTCTGCAATTCTGCCACGCCACACGTCTTGAATATCCGAAACCAAAAATACTTCTTTTAAATTTATGATTTTTAGTATTAAAGTTACGGCAAAAGTGACTTAAAGAGAAGGTTTAACGTATAAGGTTGACAATTTCATTGCGGACTAAAAAATAGCTGCAACATATATGCTTATTTTTTTTAGCTAATAAATGTAATAAAATTTTATACGATTTAGCCTAAAATGGATCATTTATTCCCGTTATATCCATTATCTTTGCAAGATAAAATAGTAAATAAACAACGTAATAAAATAGCAATTGTGCTACAAGTAAAAATAGTAATCCAACTGCATCAAAAAATAGCAATACAACTATGCATGCTGAGGATAACTTGAAGGATACAGTTATAAAATTAAAACCGGATAATAGTATGGCAACTATACAGGAAAGATTAGCAGATTCTCTGAGGGAATTACAAAAGTTGCAAAATGAGAATGGTCTCGCTGTTGTAAAATCCTCTGATCTGTCCCGGGTTCATCTTGAAAGATTGTTACGCAACGGGTTTCTTCAGGAAGTAATGAAAGGATGGTATATTTCTTCCCGTCCGGACAGTACGCCGGGAGATACCACGAATTGGTACACCTCATTCTGGTATTTTATTTCAGCATATGCCAATTCCCGTTTTGGAAATGAATGGTGTCTGTCTCCTGACCATTCTCTGTCTTTTTACGGTGGAAGCACTACTGTTCCAAAACAGGTTATCATCCGTATCACACTGGAACAAAATAATGTCGTGAATTTATTGCACAATAACTCTATCTTATATTTTAAATCCGGCATTGCCAATCCTGTTGAAACTGAAAAACAATTTAATCTGAAACTATATTCTTTACCGGAAGCTTTAATTGAGTGTAGTCCTGTTTTTTTCAGAACAGACAGTATTTCTGCCAGAACTTGTTTGTCATTAATCCCGGACGTTTCTGACATCCTGAGAATATTGATCGAAAAAGGGCAAACCACGAAAGCGGGGCGGTTGGCCGGTGCCTTCCGGAATATCGGGAACACTTCTGCCGCAGACCAAATCATGGGTACGATGAAAAGTCTTGGGTATGATATCCGGGAAGAGGATCCATTTGAAGCTCCTGCCCCCATACCATTTTCCAGGATAACGTCACCTTATGCCTCCCGGTTAAAGTTGATGTGGGCTTCGATGAGGGGAATAGTCATTAAAAATTTTTCTAAAGCAGATCATGTTTATACTGATATCGAAAGCTGCCTGAAAGATATTGACTCACGGTACAAGTTAGATGCTTACCATTCTTTGTCAATAGAAGGATATAAAGTGACGGATGCGTTAATTGAAAAAGTAAGAAGCGGGAACTGGGATCCGGACTCAAACTCTTCAGATGAGCAGCAGAAAAATGCAATGGCTGCCAGGGGATATTTCCAGGCATTTGAGGCAGTAAAAAGGAGCATTATTGCAATTTTGGAAGGTAAAAATGCCGGGGACGTGGTGGATTCCGACCATAGAAACTGGTACCGGGAATTGTTTGCCCCCAGTGTTGCCGTTGGTTTATTGAGTCCGGCAGATTTGGCCGGTTACCGGACTAATCAGGTTTATATAAAAGGTTCCATGCATACACCATTAAATCCTGAAGCGGTAAGGGAGGCGATGCCCGTTTTATTTGAATTACTTGAAAACGAGCCGGAAGCATGTGTTCGCGCTGTTCTGGGGCATTTTATGTTTGTATTTATACATCCATATATGGATGGCAATGGAAGAATTGCACGATTCCTGATGAATGCAATGTTGATCTCCGGCGGATTTAATTGGACCATCATTCCTGTTGAAAAAAGGTCCGAATATATGAATGCCCTTGAAGAGGGCAGTGTTAAGGGAAATATAACTGATTTTACCAGGTTTATAGCTTCTTTACAGATTAAAGCAATAGATTAGCTTACAGGAAGATTGCAGAAGATCATATCTTCTGTATATTTTCACAAAAGCGCCACCGTAAAAATGAAATTTCTACATAAAGTACCACCACAAAGATTCTACATGACTATTTTTTCTTTCGCCCTTTTAATAATTCTTTGGCTCTGTCAATAGCCAAACAGCATATATTACCAAATGAATCGTCTCCCTGCTCATACCGATGATATGCATTGACAAAATTGTAATAGGCAACCAGAAAGTTACCCAGGTCGCCGTACCAACCGGTACCACTCATTTGCGTGAAGGCAAACCCTTCGATGGTGGTATGTTCATCGCTGTAACCCGGCGCGTTATCCCCTCCGGTGATGGTGTTGGGGCTAAGCTGGACCAACCCGAACGGAGTGGCAGCGCCGGGAAACGTCTTTCCCAGTCCGTGGCTCGCCCCGGCTTTTTCTGTATTGGTATTGGCGCCGATAAAGGGGTTCACGTAATCAGCAGGTTGTTGTGAATGATTGCAGCAACCTGTTAATGCAAGAATAATGATCAAGGCGTCAGTTAACTTCATGATTAAATGTGATTGGAACAGTAAAATTATCGGATAAGCATTGCAACTTTACCGGTCCCAGCAACCCTGAGGGCTGAATACGGAAAGTTTCATCACCCCCGGGCCACACTTCCCCGGTCATATAAGATTGATTAGTCCTGCAATACCGGTCTTCCAGGGCCAGCAGCATGTCGCCGGTCAGCCGGTTGACCCACATATTGACCACTTCTACCTTCAGTTCATTCTCTCCGGTTTTAACCAGTGTGCCAATATCCACCCGAAATGGCTTCTTCCATAAGATGCCGGCAGACTTCCCGTTCACAAACACTTCGGCCACATCACGGACTTCTCCCAGATCAAGGTAACAGGCTTTCCCTTTATTCTCATTTTCTTTTTCAATGATGAAGGTCTTTTGATAGATAGCCGTTCCGGAGAAGTACCTGATGCCCGGATCCTCAAAATCGGTCCACGACAGCAACTGGTCAAAGACGACCTGCGGCGGTGCTCCCCAACCTTCAGGGAAACTGACCCTCCAGGGACCTGACAGTCCCTGTTCTTTCAGACCGGCCGGGCTTTCCATGACCGGCAGATCCCGTTTCCGGTTGTTAAGCACGACAAATATGGAGCCGTGAGGGGGCATTTCGATTTGAAAAGCAGTCTGATCATTTTCCTCCCGGTACTCCATCACCCTGGTTTGAATCCCGGTTGCCGGATCCCAGAATTCCGGATATTTGCCGGTGACCCGGAACCGGACTTTCCCTTTGGCCCACTCTTCCGCTTCGTTCCGGATAAAATACACCTCTCCTGCCTTGGTTGTGCGGTGAATATAATCCAGGGCCGGCGTACCGTCGAAATAAAAATCGCTGCCAGTCCCGTTTTTGCCCAGCACCTCCTCTGCCGGGATCCCGCTAATGACTGTTCCTTGCCCGTAAGCGTTCTCCGTGATTTCCTTTCCGTCGACGTTTCCCCATAATTTATCAGCAATATCCTGAAACAGTTTGATGTCTTCCTCACTATTGTACAGTCCGGGCAGTGCTGTTGGTTTCGGCCCGATCACTGTGGCGCCTGCTTTTGCCAGCGCTTCGATTTTCTGCAGGACTGTCAGGGGCATCTGCTCCTGCTCCGGTAAAACCATCACCGCGTAGCCCATCCCGTCCGGAAGGGTGATCCTCCCGTTTTTGACCGACATCCTGTCGAGGATTACGTCACTGTTGACCACATCGTAATCATACCCTTCACCCAATCCTTTCAGTCGTGGTTTCTCCGGGACACTGTGATACACCGGAAAGAAATTGGGGGCCTGGTCGCCGTAGTAACAGCACACATCAGCGACAAACAAACCTTGCCGGAGCAGGTAATTGCACCGGGATAAATAATCCATGAACGGTTTTGATTTCTCCCACCAGGTGGTTCCGGGATTCATGTCATAGCCCGCATGGTAAGTCCGGCCCGGCAAACCGTCTTCAGGCCGGGTGCCGGCAAATGTATGAAAGGTGACGTTGTTCAGTCCTTCGCAATAGGCCCGGTCCACATATTTCTTCATTTCATAGGGAGAATCTTTCCACCTTCTCCAGGTAGTGAACGATTCGGCATCGACCATTTTCTTGCCATAAATGTGGGCAGCGCTGGCAACTTCCTTGATCAGGAACATATTCCGGTGCCGTATCCAGAACTCGCCCCGCGGCACGGAAACATTTCCCAGTGCCTTCAGGGCATCGACCGGACAACTGTTCGAGACCGGGGGACCGGGTCCTCCTGCCTCTGCTACCAGATCGGCGTCATATTTCTTCAGGAATTCAGCGCCCGTGGTGTAATGGCTGAAGATGAGCTGATCGCTGACCGTTTTGCGGAAATCATACAAAAACTTATCCCCCTGGTCCTTCAATTTCCATCCGGCAAGAACCGGCAGGTAATTGGTGACCGGATATCCCTGCCTTTCCTGAAAAATGGCCGGCATCGAATCAGTCCAGGGAATTGACGCTCCCAGTTCCATGCTGTCGAACTCGAAGTATGCCAGCCCTGAATCCGCTGCATTTTCAGGGGTAATGCCCAACCGGTCCATAAAATACTTCAGGTGCTTTTCTGTGGCTTGCGGGTCGAGGAAGTCGATAAAAAGCCCGTTGGATTTCGGGGAGGGAACGATCAGCGACTGACCGGTATTGGAACAGACATAGCGTATAATGCTCCACCTGCCTTCGGGCGCTTCCCAGTTCAGATGCCCGTCAGAAAACCGGGCGGTCAGGTCGATGACCTCTTCGGGGCTGTCAAGGGTTTTGTCATCGCTGTACGGAACAGCCAGCACGGCTACTTCCTTGTAAAAAACCGGCGTACCGTCGTCTTTGAGCGGGCAAGGTGGCGGAAGTTTGGGAAAGGGCAGTTCCACGGAGACCTTGCCGGGTCCGGTAACCTGCACTTCCGAAAAGTACAGCGCCTTGGTCGCCCGGTCGGGCGTTACCCACGAACCGCCGGCATTCCAACCACTTGAGGCGATGATGCCGATTGTCATGCCCAGCCGTTTGCCTTCAGAAACAGCATGTTTAATGAGCGATACGGACTCGTCGCCCAGAAATGCGCCTCCTGCCGGGATAAAATCCGGGTTATTTATGGCGGCCACATCCCATATCTCGGCACGCATGATCCCTTTGGCCCGCATCGCTTCCAGGTCGCGGGTAATTGATGCTTTGGTCATGTTCCCGTTCAGCCAGCACCAGAACACACCGGGGCGGGACGAAGACGGGGGATTTTCAAATGCCAGGGCCATTTCTTTAATCGCTTCTTCATTGTTCCCCTTCCGTACGGAGCAGGAAAGCAGCAGAAATACAAGTACCAGCAGCGGTGTAATAATTTTCGTTATCAAGATGTTGTCTTTTAATTTTGAACAAGGGAATAAGCTCAACAGGTTTTGACCCTTTTTACGCATGCGTAAAAAGAGCTCTGATTATTGAGCAAAAGCTGACTTAAGAGGTCTGCCTGTTACCCATTCGTTTAGCTGAAACCCATACAACCACGCAATAGTCGGGGCCAGGTCATAAATGGAAACAGGATGTTTTATTTCATACCCTTTCCGCACCCCTTTCCCGTATACGATAAAAGGAACGACCATTTCATCGGGATGAGAACCGCCATGTCCTTTTCCAAATCCGCCGTGATCCGCAATAATGATCACCACCGTTTGTCCGAGCATTTTCGCTTCTTCAAGTTTATCCAGCAGCGTCCCGACCAGAACGTGAGCAAATCGCTGTATTTGGCCTGCTGCAGTTCCCCCTGCCCCAGTTCATTCCAGCGGGCACGGGCCTCATCGGAGATGACCGTGGCCACATCAAAAATCAGTTCCGGGTTCCAGGTCGCTGCCAGCCCGATCGCCTGCGGAAAGACCGTGAATTTTCCCGGGCGTACCACCCCGTGCAGGGCTTCATTGCCATGATCGTATTTCCTGATCCCCAGGCGGGGAATGGCCGGGGCCACTTCGTGCAGGAGCTGCATCTTTTCATAGACGGTCATCCGCGACAACAGGTCGTTGACCCGGTTGTCAATAGCGGCCTCAGGATTTTCATATAAATCCATCTGTCCGTTTTGGTTAAAATCAATCCAGGGTTTCGTCTGGCTGCCGGCTTTTCCTGCAACAATCAGAATGAGAGCAAGACAAAAAATGATGTTTTTCATATGCATACCATATACCATTGATTCGTGTTTAAAGTCTAAAGTCAAACGATATGATCGTGTGAAACCTTTACCTGGCAGGAGTTATTCTGTGATTTCAAATTCTCCGCTAAGCCGGATGTCCTCGGATGAACTGCCAACCATTACTTTAAATACCCCTGGCTCGACTACCGGATCAAGGTCTTTATCCAATAAAAACAGATCCGCTGAGGTTAACTTAAAATGAACGGTCTTTTTCTCTCCCGGATCAAGGCTG
>CAZANK010000099.1:0-9196 GCA_964486235.1 uncultured Prolixibacteraceae bacterium
TAATTCAGCAGAACCTGCCTGTCCGGGTGTCATGGTGGCAATTACAATTTTCCATCCTCGATCTGCCAGTAATGCAAGGGTACCGGCACATTGGAACTCCGCATCATCAGGATGAGCGACTATACACAGTGCAGTTTTATTTTCATTTTCCTGAGCAAGACCACATACATTAATTACAAGGCTCAGCAGACCTGTAATAAAAAATAGTTTGTAATAGTTCATTTGATTTAGATATTAATATTGGTTTCGATAAGTTATTTGTCAAATCTTTTGAAAAAAAGCAGCAACTCCCGGTTCATGAATGCATTTCCACAACTCAATCCGTGATTGTCGCTGTCTATCCCCCGTAACTCACAATAACCCCCGGCATTTTGTATATACTTCTGAAATCTTTCTGATTCTTTATACTTCACAACTGGATCATCTAAGCCATGCCATATTTTTACAGGAACAGGATAAACTTTAAAAGTATCTTTTTCGTTGCAGAAGGTGTTAATATATAAAGGGTTCCATCCGATAACTTTATCCGGTTCCCAGGTTTTCCCTGAAGAGTCGTTAAAACTATATGCTTTGGCAATGGATTGTTTTGTTGTGGGAAACCATGGATTCATCCATGCCTGTCCAAATAAATCGAGCACCGGGCTATACATGGCATGTGCCAGCACGATATTGCTGTGTTTACAGACAAAATTAGTCGAGGAGCATCCACCCATTGAGAATCCTCCAACGAAAATATCATCATACACATTGTAATTCTGCCGGATATATTCATATGCTTTAAATGCAGATTGTACCACCCAACTTCCTCCCATATTTTCAACTGAGGATCCTCCATTTACATCAAAAACGGCGTAACCATTAGCTAATAAAGAATCGTCCAGTGAATAATTGTTTAGGAACCAGGAATCTGCTGTTACCCCTCCTCCGGCACCGTGGGCCATATAAACCAACCTAACAGGGGTTCCTGTTTCAGAATAATTATCAGGAAGATTTAAAACAGCCTGATCAAAATAGAGGCTATCGTCATCATTCGTTCCCAATAGGCTGGAATTACTATCCGGAAATTTCAGATTGATCCTGACAGTAAAGTGAATTTCTTTTTCCGGGAAAGATTTTTTTTGATCAATTTTTTGTGCCTTACAAACCCCGTTCATAAAAATAGCAAAGCTGATCACTGTTATCCTGAGCAAATAAATCCGTGTATTCATATTAATTATTTTTTTTAATCTCTGATACAGATACATTCAGGAACGATTTGGCTAAAATGTTCAATTTATTTTCACTTCCCTCGAAATGGTAAATTCGTTGAACATGACAAAGTTCTTCTCCCGGCTTTAAAAATGCTGCAGGAGAAGAGGATTCCAGTTCATAAAACGATCCCATACCGGAAACGCCATTCGTTGGGCCATCATTGTACACGTTAATTACATCGCCCGAAAATGGTTCCTTCTGAATCTCAAGAGCTGAATTGACATAATCACCAACATTTTCGGTAAATGAGAATTCTAAAATTGTAAGAATATTATTTTTAGCATCATAACTGCCAATACGTGGTATTGTCCTTTGCCGAGAGATGCCGATCTTACTTCGGAACTTCCCGTCAGCAAGAAAATTGACTGTGTTTTGATTTATCTCCAACCTGTTTGTTGGTACCTTACTAAAATAATCGTCTTTAACGATTCTACCTAAATTGCCCTTTTTATAAGGTAACACCACAGTAACTTCGGGAGAGGCATTTAGCATGCTCAACATCCAGATTGATAATGCCCCGCTTTCTTTATTCCAACAATTATTCCCGACATTTTTCAATCTGTTTTCCGACTGGTAAGCGACAAAACGAATAGATTTATCAATATAGAATCCTATGAGATCGCTAATTTTGTTGTTGCTTAGAAGAGTTACTTTCCGCGTAACTTTGGCGCTAAAGGTCGTTTCTGAATAATTCTTTACTTCAAGTTCTTTTGTCAGGGTTACACTTTCCGAATCCTTGCTTTCCAATTTAAATGTTTCGGTATCAAGAGCTTTTGGTACAAACCAATCTTTAATGTCAAAAGAGGTACCTCCCTTAAAGAAAATTGAAAACTGACCTCCTTCAGGTCCAAGCCATAAACGTTCTTCTCCCCCGTAGGGATTAAAATGTTCCTGAATTTTAGATTTGGCAATCAGATCATGATTTATCCAGCCATACGAAAAACCTTTTAATCCTGATGAAGTGCTGGTCATTACCCTTCCCTGGTATTGTGGAACCACAATTAACCTTGAATCGCCATTAACTAATTCAATAATTTTATGTCTTTTTTCAAGAAATGCAAGATCAAAGCCATATTCTCCTTTGGTATAATAAACCTTGTTTGGAGAATCCTGACATGACATTAAAGCTGCGATTGTTATGATTAGAAATTTGAATATTAGGTTCATATCAAAGATTGAAATAAAGTAATACTTAAAATAATCTTTTTACTGGTTTTCACTTTGTAATGTTATTGCAATTAAATGAATGCCGTAATTTTATCGTCTATAGGAATATATTGTTTTTTGTTACTATCTGGTTTTATACGACTTTTGCTGCTCTTAAAAAAAAGAGAAGAATTATACATTTTAAGGGATTTCCAAACATTTACTCATTACTTAAAATATTTAGTTTAACCGGTCCGATAAGGCCTGATTTTTCTGAACCTTTGTAGCGGGTTGGAATCGTGGTATAATTGTTGGCCAGCGTGTTATAAACCATCACCTCGATCTTGTTCTCTCCTGATCCGGCAAATGGGGTAATATCAAATTTCCACGGAGGTGACAAGCGGATGCCCGCACTTTTACCATTTACAAACAATTCGGCCGAAGAAACCAGGTCTCCCAAATCGATCTCCAATTTATTCTTTAAATGATCCGGAGAAATTGCAATGGTTTTACGATAAAGAGCGCCACCCGAATAGGCTTTCAAACCGTCGATCTCTGACCAGTCACCCAGGGTAATCATACCTGTTTCACATGTTTGTTTAATATATTCAGGAATAGCAGCCATACCACGGTAGCCCGGTTGAAAATCGATCTTCAGTATAACCTGAACAGAAGATGGTTTTGGGGTAGCCAGATTAACTTGATAGGCAGTCAACCCATCCTTCTGTTTTTCTCCTGTAATGATCTTTTGGCTCACACCATCAGCCCGGATCTGAACATTTCCGTAAGCAGAAAATGTAAATGATTGTAGTCCTGGCGCCGATTCAAATGCAAACAATCCGGACGATGCCCCGGTTCCTTCCGTATCGTACGGCAAAATCCCATAATCGCGATACCAGCACATGGAAACTGGTTGTTTTGTTGGGCAAGGCATATTCATTTTACGGAACACCAGATAGGTTTCGCAGGCCTTGTCATAGACCAGCAATACCGGATTAGCGCCCTTCTTTAGTAACACCGAAGTGCTGCCTGGATCAGTTTTTGTTCCATTAATGAAGAATAAAGAAGGTTTTATTTCTCCGGTCAAAATGTCGAAGGTTCCATCATTTGGTGCAATGACATTGGTAGAAAGAACATAAAAGTTGCCTGCAGAATCAGGCGCTCTTCTCAGCGACATTTTGTATTCTTCCAGTTTTCCTAAACGAATGAAATTATCGTACATCTGACCTTTCAACCCATGATACCCCTGATGTCCATAATCGTTTTCCACTCCACGTTGCCAGGAGAAACCATACGCAGTCCACTGATAATCCTTATGATCAATTTTAACTGTTTCTCCTTCTTTTGGAGGAGCCATTTTAAAGATTTCCTGCTCAGTAGGTAAAACAGGCAGGGCTCCAAGTTTCAGAAACTGTTTCCCGTAGGCACAGGTTTGTTTTTCCCATGAACCATCAAACTTAATTTCTGATTCTGTATAGTTTTTGTTTTCAGCATAGTAAAGCTGACGGACCTGGGCGCCCAGCATTTCGTTTGTTGACGGCAACTGAAAATCTCCCCATTGATTGTCCAGCGAGGGTTTAATTTCAAACTCCCAGCTTCCTTCTACTGATATCGTTTGTATAGTTTTCGAAACCGAAAAATCTTTTTCAGAAGAGCACGTATTGGTGAAAACAATCAATTGCATTTCTTTCTCCGAAAGCGGTAACGTAATTTCGGTACCGTCGCTGGTTGGGGTTGCCCATTTTGTAAGTGAAGAAATCTCTGCAGTCCATGGATCCCATAATTCAACATTCCCTTTAGCCCTGAAGAAACATTTGGTTCCAGCAGGGAAATTATACAATGCATAAAGCTCCCGGTTGCCAGTAATACGGTGCATCACGTAAGGCTGTGAACTGATTTCTGAAAGAATTTTAAAATCAGGGGAATATTTCCCTAAAATAGCTGTCACCGCCTCTTTTTCATCCTTACATATAATTAAATTTGAAGTTTTTGTATAAACATCAGAAATAAGCTTTGTCACCTCAGTATCATTAACGCCGCTCAATTCAGTTGCTACAGGTAGTTCTCCAATATTGACCACTATTCCTCCTGCCTTTTTAAATTCCTTTATTTTCAGTAACGAAGCCTGACGCATCACCTTCATCGAAGGAATTACCAAAACTTTGAATTTTTCTCCTGAAATAAGAAGTTCTGCATCCTTCACTTCAGCCCTGGCCAGCGATTCGTAATCCATATAATCAAAATCAATTCCCGTTTTATAAAGTTCAGTACCTGCGTTGAAAGCTGCATTTGCCGATTTTTCACCTTCCATACCGGCAACTACAGGCTCTGTCGGGTACATGACGGCCACATCGCAACAATGACACCCTTGTGACAATATATAGGCAAGTCGCTGAATGCATGTCATAAGCGGATCAATTTGTTTCCAGTATGGCATACGGAAATGATTACATGGAGGAGCCCATTCCCACCATCCGCCCATGGTTGAATAATATAATCCGTGCAACGAAAGAAGATTATATCCCATGGTAAAGTTTGCGAATATGGCATCGGTGATGTCGGATGAAGTAGTTCCCCAGCCACTTCCATAAAAACCTTCAAGCCATACTCTTGGACGCTCGTACATATGCGCGATGGATGAAGCTACTTTAGCCTTTATCAGATCCTTTCCAAGGTAGGCCTGGTCAGAACCAGGTCCCTGATTCCATCGTTGGGTACGGAAATAATCGCCAAACTCATCTATTATCCGGCCACGACCGCCATGATCGCAACCAAATATCAACCCGCGATCCTGGTGCCATTGATAAACGGGCTTGAAAAAATTTTCTTCGTTAAGACTGACAAGGACATCATTGTAATCAATTCTTATTTTTGAAGTGATATTGCCAATATTGGTATATAGTGCATCAAGATATGGCACAATATCATATCCTTTGCGGCTTTTAAACTCATCGGCAAAATAACGGTTCCAAAGCTTGCCTCCAACCCTGAAATTCAGTTCATCAGAAAAGAAAAAGTTAACAGCATTTTTAAATGTTTCTTTGGGCAATATTCTTTCAAATTTACCAAAGAAATGATCACAATATAATTTTCCGCTTTGTGGATTCATCGGATCATATGAAGGAACCAGAGTCTCGTAATAAACTCCTGTAATTTTCCAGGTTTCCTCTCCAAATTGATAGTCAAGCTTCCCATTTTTAACCTGAAAAAGTAAATCCCGGCGAGTCTCAACAGCCAGGGAGCTGTCGGTATTTATTTTTATGGCAGTTAATGTCAAGAGGTTTTGAGGCAGCTCAAGACTGCCATTCCCTGAAAGTTTTTTAGATAGGTTCATCAGTACTGCACCATTTAACTCAGGGTTCTCTTTAATTGCCTCATCCATCGAAAATCCCTGTCCGATACCTAATGTATAATCACTTAGACTGATAGTCATACCTCTTTTTTGAGACTCAGTAGCAAACCATCGCAGTAGATTCCACCATTCGGGTGTAAAAAGTGCAGGTTTGCTGGGACTTGAAAGTCCATACGAAATCCCTCCTTCGTCGAGGTGGCTGTAGTTGATTTGAAGACTGGTTACCCCTCTATTCTTTAATTGATCGAGTTGCCAGGCTAACCGTTTCCTGGTAAGGGTATCGCCTTGCCACCAGTAAAAGGCAACATCACCATAGCCTTTCGGCGGAGTTTTAAACCCTGGGAGAACGTCCAGGTTTGGCGAACGATCAGGGAATCCCAAAGGGAGTTCTCCAGTGATTTGGGAAATGACACTGAGCCGGATAATCCAAAGTGCAATCGTTAAAAGAAATATTTTCCCCATAGTTTCTGAGTCTCATTTTTAAGGGTCGATGATTGATAAGTTATTGATGAATAATTTCCATCCGGTTTTTATCATCTGGATTTAAAAGTGCTGATTTATAATTTGGAGAAGCCAAATATTTAATATCATCATTTGTCGACATGATCTCCAATATTGTTAAAAGTCCAAGGTTAGATACCCCCTTTATATTTTATAGTCCAAATTCTTTCTGTATTTGTTCAAGGCTTTTTCCTTTAGTCTCGGGTAAAACCCTGGAAACAACAAAAAACTGCAACACCATGATTAAAGCAAAAAACGCAAATGTATATCCGGTGGCAAGGGGATTATTACCAGTGATTATAGGGAAAAACCAGGCAATTAAAGCTGCCGATAACCAAAGGGTAAAACAACCCAGGGCCAGGCCTTTTGCGCGAACCTTAGTAGGAAATATCTCGGATATATATACAAGTCCCACGGCACCCAGAGTAACTGCATAAAATGCAATATAGCCAATTAAACCTATTAGTATCAAAATACCACGGAGATGCTCAAACAGAAAAGCCATAGAAACAAGCGAGAGCATTAAAAACAATCCAACGGATCCGAACAGTATAAGTTTCTTACGTCCAAAGCTGTCAACAAATAATACTGCCAACAGTGTAAAGATAACGTTGGTAATACCGATTGAAATGGATTGAAAAAGTGATGATGTCTGATCGAGTCCTGATATCTCAAATACCCTGGGAGCATACGCTATAATCGCGTTAATACCTGAAAACTGGTTGAAAAAAGCAACAAGAATTGCCAGGATAACCGGTAACCTGAGCTTCCCGGTAAATAGTTTCCCGCTTTTAATTACCTGTTCTGATTGAAGAGAGTCTTCAATAGATACAACAAATTCATTAATACAACTTTCACCCATTTCTTCAAGAACCTTAACAGCTTTTTCTCTCTCATTTTTCATAAGTAACCATCTTGGACTCTGAGGTAAAGCAAAAGCCAAAATAAAAAACAACATTGCCGGAATCGTTTGTACACCAAGCATCCATCTCCAGGAGTTCTGTTCTGTAACAAGGGGGATCATATAATTTGAAAGAAATGCCAGTAAAATACCGGTCACAACATTCAACTGGAATAAAACTACCAGTCGGCCTCGCTTGTCTGCAGGTGCGATCTCTGCAATATACGTAGGCCCGACTATAGTCGATGCTCCTACAGCTAACCCTCCAAGAAAACGGTAAACCAGGACACCGCCCCAATGCATGGATAAAGCGGCCCCGATACCTGAGACAACGTATAAGAATGCGATTACTATCAGAAGTTGTTTCCTTCCGTATCTGTCTGCAGGTTTTCCAGCTATTAATGACCCAATGACGGCTCCAAATATCGCGATTGCTACAGTAAATCCATGCCAAAACACATTTAAGCCGAACACTATCTGTATTGACTTTTCTGCACCTGAAATAACCGCCAGATTAAACCCTAATAACAAACCACTCAATGCAGCTATTAAGGCGCTATATATTAAAAAGTTATTTTTGTGTTTCATAAATAATGTTTTGAAAATGTTACTAATAGTATCGCGAGTGGGTTATCTGTTAAAAATGACGCCCAACATTGCCTGGATATTGTTTAAAGGTACATCCGGGGTCATATCGTGTGAAGGAGAGATAATTAGCCCTCCATATCGATCAGCTAAATTTAACAAATCGGATACCTCCTGCTGAACATCTGAAGGACTGCCTAGTGGTAAAGTATGCTGCAAACTGATCCCCCCATAAAACGCCAATTTGCCCGAATAATTTATCATCAACCTGTTTTGATCAACTACTTCGGGTTGAAAGGGATTATACACATCGACTCCAATCTCCACCAGATCATCCAGGATGCACGAAATGTCCCCGCACGAATGGATGATAACATCATATCCCTGAGCATGTGCCTGGTTATACATTAGCTTTAACCGGGGTTTTATGAATGTCCGCCAGGTAGATGGGTCTATCAGCAGGCCATTTTGTGATCCCCAATCGTCGCCAAATTGTATGGCGTCAATCGAGAATTGTTGAAGGTTCTTCATTACACGCAAGTTAAATCCGGTGATTAAATCAAACAACTCATTCACAAATGAGGGATTTTCCAGGAAGTCAGTCATCATATTCTGCATACCACGCAACGACCAGGCACGTTCAAACAGGCTGTATGAGAACTTCGACACGATATACCTGCCTGAATTTGCCCGGATAATCGGTGCTGCATGCAAGTAACGCTCGTCAGTGTCAGGATCTGGTATCTTAAGATCCTCTGTGGTTGGATTCCCGAGCACAATATTCACAGGTATTCCGATATCCTTGTCTATTGTCCTGTCCCACATTACTCCCCACTCATCCTGAAAAACGCCCGGACTGACCTCTGAATAACTTCGAACACTGCGATTCCGGATATAGGCAATATGATTGTCGAAAAAATCATCCAGGACATTATATTTCAGTACGTTCTCTCCCAATACATCACTAAACCCGCAATCCAGCCCAAGTTCATGCATCAGCCGCTCTGCAAGATCGCTGGTATAATTGATCTGCCAGGGTACAAGATCAACATTCTCATGATGAATACAGGCTTTGATCCTTTGTTTTTTATTCATTATCATATCAGAATTATTCAATTTTACGTATGATCTACTCCAGGTTTGCATGTCGCTTTACAAGGTTTTCTGCACTTTGACCGGTACGTTCCAACAAACAAAGTACAAAAGCTTCCAATAATATAAACAGGCTTTGCTCGAAGAGTGTCTTCATGGGTTGCAGTGACTTTAATGCATTGTCTTCCCTGCAAATCAATGATGATGGGGCCTGCAGAAAAAGATATCCCGAAGATATTCGTGCTATCGTTGATGTTGGCAACAAGTGTAAAAAGACAGACGAACAGACAGATACGATAGTGATAAATTGAAAATAGAAAGGATTTAGCTTTTTGACAGGACAGTGCAAATTTGATGGAAATTTATTT
>CAZANK010000100.1:0-9168 GCA_964486235.1 uncultured Prolixibacteraceae bacterium
TCTGGAAGCCTTCCGGGATCAGTTTGTTTATCTGGACGATGTGGCCGTGTTGAGCAATGCCTGGGCCGGTAAGTTGTTTTCAAAACACGAAATGCCCGATGCCCGGCTTTTTGCCGGAGGAGAGGATTTTGCGTTTCTGGTTTCCGATGACAGCCGTTTGAAATATCTGCAGGATTCCAAAACGATCTGGCAGGGAAATCTCTCCGGGGGGATCATTGATATCCGGTATTCTCCTCCCATGAATTTGTTTTGGATCCTTTCAGATAAAGCCCTCACCGTCTTTTCGCCGCAGCAAAAAAAGCTGGAAAGAGCATTTGAAGGAGATGGGTTCACTTCGTTCGATCTCACACGGGAGGGTCGCCGGATCATTATTGGCACGCATAACGGATACCTGGAACTGGACGCCGGTACGAGAACGCAAATCGGGGAAAACCGGCGTAAACTTCCCTGTACTGCGATCACCTGTGTCAGGGAGGTAAACGGTTCGCTGTGGTTTGGATCTCCGGCTGGTGCCTTTATGTTGCGTGAAGACGGAAAGTTCAATTATTATAACGGGGAACGGTGGCTTCCCGGAGATCGGGTCGTCGATATGGCCCCGGGACCGGATGGATCAGTGCTGATCCTGACCGACAAGGGACTCGGACAGATCTGCTTTGAAAAGATGACTCTCGGAGATAAGGCAATGTTTTATGAAAAGCAGGTCCGGCAACGTCACATCCGGAATGGGTTTAATGCGTCGCTTGAAGGAATGAAGCACGGGGACCTGGCGACCGGGTACTTAAGCGATTCGGATAATGATGGTTTGTGGACTTCCATGTACCTGGGAGCCGAGATTTTCCGCTATGCCGTTACCCGTTCTGAGGAAGCGCTGCAAAATTGCCGGGAGTCGCTTGATGCCATGGAGCGGCTGTATACGATAAACTCGAATGACGAGGGCTTTCCTGCCCGTTCTTTTGAACGCAGCGGTATCAGAAAGGCTTTGTCCGACCCTGAGCGGTGGCGGAGCGCAGAAGACCCGGAATGGGACTGGAAAGCCACTACAAGCAGCGACGAAGCGATTGGCCATATCTTTGCCTTTGGGGCGATGGCCGAATTACTTGACGATCCTTCCCTGAAAAAACGCGCGGTCCACCTGATCGATATCCTCATGCAACATATTGTCGATCACGACATGTACCTGGTCGATTACGACGGCAAGCCTACCCAATGGGGAAAGTGGAACCCGGACTATGTCAATGCGCGGCCTGTGATGGTCGGCGACAGGAAGATCAACTCCTCCAACATTGTGGGAATGCTCCAGACGGCATATCATTTTACCAGGAAAGAGGTTTACAGGGACAAAGCACTGGAACTGATGCGTGAACACGGTTATTTTGAAAACCTGATGCGGCCGATGAAGGAGATCGGTCAGGCTCCGGCAGGCGCTGACGGGCTCAGCAAGGATTTGTCGGGAAATTGGAATCATTCGGACGATGAAATGTATTTTCTGGGATACTGGGGCTTATACCGCTATGCCTTCAACGATACCTTGAAGGAACACTACCGGGAAGCCATTATCGATCATTGGGAGATTGAACGTCCTGAAAAGGAAGGTGCATGGAACATCTTTACCGCGTTGGTCAGCGAGCGGTTCGACCTGGCTGAAGCCATCTGGTATCTTCAGGAACATCCGATGGACCTGATCAACTGGAATATTCAGAACAGCCACCGTAAGGATATTGAGCTGATTGAACCCAATTTCAGGAACCAGACGACCAAAGAAGTGCTTCCTCCCGACGAACGGCCGGTACAGCGGCATAATGCCAACATGTTCCGCCTCGACCGGGATGGCGGCAACGGCGACGGAGAACACAGCGCCGGCGATATCTGGCTGTTGCCTTACTGGATGGGCCGGTACCTTGGAGTGATCAGCGCACCGGCTTTGAAACGGGATCAGGGGTTTCAGTTTTCAATGACCCGGTTTTGAATGCGCATGACCTTCGCGAAAGATGAAACAAGAAATAAAATTGGCAGCGTTTAAGTGGTTGAATCAACCCACGGTGTTTTTTTCTATCTTGTGTCCTGATTTGTGTCTTGATACCTGATACTGATCCTGAAAATGATGAAAAAAGCTTCTTTAAACGATATTGCCGCGCGGGTGGGAGTCTCCAAAACGCTGGTGTCATTCGTTCTGAATGGTAAAGGGAAAAAATTCAGAATCAGCGATGAGCTATGCAGAAAAGTAATCGAAACAGCAACGGAGATGAATTACCAGCCAAACCGCCTTGCGCAGGGACTGCGTACCGGAAAGACAAAGACGATCGGCCTGATCATCGCGGATGTGGCTAATCCTTTTTTTGGGAAACTGGGTCGTGAAATTGAACAGGAAGCAGCCTTGCACGGATATCGGGTGGTCTTTTGCAGCTCGGACGAAAATCCGGAGAAATCACGTCAACAGATTGCGATGCTGCAACAAAGCCAGGTAGACGGATATATTATCTCGCCGCCTGTGAACAGCGAGGACCAGATCCGTGCCCTTTCGAAAGGAGCTGTTCCGTATGTGCTGATTGATCGCTATTTCCCGGAAATTGACAGTAATTATATCGTTGTCGACAATTTTCAGGCGGCCTGGCAGGCCACCAGTCACCTGATTAAACTGGGCCGCAAAAGGATTGCCAATATCACGGTTAACCTGGATTTGGTCAATATGAGGGACCGGACGGAGGGGTACAGGCAGGCGCTGACCGACAGCGCGATCAACGTCGATGAAAACCTGATCCGCGTATTGCCATTTTCACACGGTAATCAGGATGTGGACCGCGCGATCCGCGAGCTGGCAGGTGACCGATCAGACTTAAAGGCGGACGCCATCTTGTTCTCGACGAGCAAAATCGGCATCATGGGCATTGAATGTCTGACCGGGATGGGAATCAAAATACCTGAAGATATCGCTGTGGTCAGCTTTGATAATGCCGATGCCTACAAAATCTGTGTGAGTCCGGTGACCGTGGTTGCTCAACCCATCCGGGAAATGGGGCAGACGGCAGTCCGCATGCTTTTGAATGCGGTTGCCCACCCCGAAACAACCGGAGAAACACAAAAAGTGTTGCTCAAAACCGGATTTATTGTCCGGAAATCGTGTGGTTCTTAAAAAAAACAGTAGATTTGCTAAATCGATTTAGTTAAGTTTGGAATATGACAGTGAAAGCTTCGGAAGATTTGTACTTAGGCGTTGATATTGGCGGGACCAAATGCGCCGTGGTACTTGGCAACTCTTCTTTTGTGATCAAAAGAAAAGTTTTTTTTGAAACCCGGGTTGAGCGTGGGTGGAAGGCGATCCTGGAGGAGTTCGGGGAGCATATTGATTCCATGCTGGCCGATTTTCCGGCAGGGAGTCTGAAAAAGATCGGGATCAGTTGCGGGGGGCCGCTCGATTCAAAAAAGGGGATGATCTACTCACCGCCCAATCTGCCGGGATGGGATGAGGTGCCTGTGACAGCGGTTTTCTCAAAGCGATATGGGGTTCCTGCTGCTGTCCAGAATGATGCGAACGCCTGTGCGCTGGCCGAATGGATGATGGGCGCCGGAAAGGGAACACGCAACATGATCTTTTTGACGTTCGGCACAGGAATGGGCGCCGGCTTGATCCTGGACGGGAGGCTCTACAGCGGCACCAATGATCTTGGCGGTGAAGTGGGGCATATCCGGCTTGCCCCGGATGGTCCGGTGGGATTTGGAAAGGCCGGCTCTTTTGAAGGCTTTTGCAGCGGCGGTGGAATTGCCCAACTGGCCAGATCGGTCGTTTCGGAGAAACTGGAGAGCGGGGAGGTCGTCGGCTTTTGCCCTGCTGTTGAAAGTCTGCCGGGTTTGGATGCCAAAAAGGTGGCACTGGCGGCGCAGGCGGGTGATCCGGTCGCAAACGGGATCATCGGGATTTCTGCAGGTTATCTGGGAATGGCGCTCTCTATCCTGATCGACGTGCTGAATCCGGAGTGCATTGTCATTGGCAGTATCTATGCCCGGAATGAAATGCTCTTCAGGAAGCTGATCGATCCGGTTCTGGAGCGGGAAGCGATTCCTGCGGCGCTGGAGGTATGCCGCATTAAACCGGCTGAGTTGGGTGACGCCATTGGGGATTACGCGGCTTTATGTGTGGCGTTGTATCAGGATCAGTTTTAATCGCAGGTTATGCAGACGATATTAAATGAAACAACAGCGAGGCACCCGCAACTGCTGCCGTTGAAAGATACGATCCTTCAGGCTGCGGAAAGTCTGGTTGCCTGTTATGCCGGCGGGAACAAAGTGCTGGTTTGCGGAAACGGCGGAAGCTGCTCCGATTCGGACCACATTGTCGGCGAACTGATGAAAGGTTTTGAACGGATGCGCCGTCTTGACCAATCCATGAAAGAGCAGTTGCTGGCGGTCGATCGTGAGCGCGGAACCTACCTGGCTGAAAAACTTCAGCAAGCTTTGCCGGCCATTTCCCTGACGGCGCATTCTGCGCTGATCACGGCCGTGGCCAATGATAATGGCGCCGATCTGGTCTTTGCCCAGCAGGTGCTTGGCTACGGCAACAAGGGAGACATCCTGATCGGGATCAGCACGTCGGGAAATTCCCGGAATGTGATCGATGCGGTGATTACCGCGAAAGCAAGAGGACTGACAGTTGTCGGACTGACAGGCCAAAGCGGCGGGAAGATGAAGGCGTATTGTGATATCCTGATCAATGTGCCGGGAACCAATACGGCCCGGATTCAGGAGCTGCAGTTGCCTGTTTATCATGCACTTTGCCGGATGGTGGAGGATCATTTTTTTGAGAACCCTTAAGAAATACACACGATGAAGGAGAAGAATCGGATATCAAGAAGGACGTTTATTCGCCGTACTTCGGGCGGCGCGGCATTACTGACCCTTGTCCCGGCGACCGGTATTCTGGCCGGAGACCTCAGTCAGCTCACGTATTGGCCGGATGGCGCTGCGGAACTTAAAGTGCACATGATCGGCCATGCGCATATTGACCCGGTATGGTTATGGCCGTGGACCGAAGGGGTATCGGTGGTGCACAGCACCTTTCAGTCAGCCCTGGACCGGATGAATGAGACGCCGGATTTCTGTTTTATAGCCAGTTCTGCCCAGTTCTACCATTGGGTAGCCGAGAATGATCCGGCCATGATCGATAAAATCCGAAAACGGGTTGATGAAGGCCGGTGGAACATCGTGGGCGGTTGGTGGGTGGAACCCGACGTGAACATTCCCGGGGGTGAAGCGCTGGTCAGGCAGGGACTGTACGGACAGCGCACCTTGGAAAAACTTTTGGGACGCAGGGCCACGATTGCCTTTAACCCCGATTCGTTCGGTCATACAGACACCTTGCCTCAGATCATCAAAAAGCAGGGGATGGAACAATACATCTTCATGCGTCCCGGACCTCATGAGAAAACGTTGCCTGCCGACTTGTTCTGGTGGGAAGGCACGGACGGGACAAAGGTTCTCACTTACAGGATTCAGGAGAGTTACAATGACAGCGGGAACGTGCGCTCCCGTCTTGGAAGGATTCTCCCGCGACTGCAAGACCAGCCCGTGAAAAGCGTCATGTATTACTTTGGTGCCGGCGATCACGGAGGAGGCGCTACAAAAGAGAATATTCGTTCGATTGAAGAACTGAAAAAAGAAAAGGGGGCTCCAAAAGTCTTGTACAGCACTCCGGAACGTTATTTCAGGGAAATCCTGAATGATAAAACACTGACTCTTCCGGTCGTAAAAGATGACCTTCAGCATCACGCTGTTGGATGCTACACGGCTGAGTCAGAAATCAAAAAAGGTAACAGGCAGTCGGAAACGGCCCTGGTTACTGCCGAAAAAATCGCGGCGATCGGCGCATCGGCCTGGGGCGCCAACTACCCCCGCGAAGAGCTCACAAAAGCCTGGCACCGGGTTCTTTTCCTTCAGTTTCACGACAGTCTGGCAGGCACTTCGTTGTACGAACACTCGCAGACTGCCCGGGAAGGTTACGGATATGCCCTGGATACGGCTAACCTGGCGGCATATATGGCGTTGCAGAAACTGGAATGGCAAGTCGCTTCCGAAGATCCGGATTCTCAATATCTCGTGGCGTTTAATCCACATGCGTGGGAGGTCACTGCGCACCTCGAACATGACTTCAACCGGGGTGATAAAAGCCAGTCAACGAGGGTGGAGGATGAAAAGGGGAATTCGTTGCTTCACCAGTGGACAGCCGGTTCAACCGAAACAGGGAGCCGTAAAAAACTGATTATCCGCGCATCCGTCCCGCCGATGGGGTATCGCCAGTTTCGGGTGCGAAAGGGTGAAATGGTTCTCCCCCCGAATGCCGTGAAGGCCGAAAACAACATGCTGGAAAATGAGTTTCTGCGCGTTCACTTTTCCAAAGAGGGTTTCCCGGGGATTTTCGACAAGCAGGCTGGGAGGGAAGTGTTTTCGGGCGATGAGGCCGCCTGCAGGGCGATTGTTATCGACGATCCGAGCGACACCTGGAGCCACGACATTAAAACCTTCGACCGGGAGGTGGGCCGGTTTGAAAACGCGAAGTTCAGTGTGCCCGAGAACGGACCGCTGAGAGGCATCATCCGGACGGTTTCGCGTTACGGGTCGTCGGTGTTGACGGTCGATTGGATGCTGTATACCGGATCGCGCCAACTTGAAGCAAAAGTAACGCTCGACTGGTATGAACATCTCAAAATGATGAAGTTATCATTTCCGGTTAATGTCAATTCCCCGGTGGCCACTTATGAGACACCTTACGGTTCCATTGTCCGGGAGGCCAACGGGAATGAAGACCCGGGACAGCGATGGATCGATGTGACGGGAACGCGGGAGGGAAATACCTGCGGACTGACAGTGATCAACGATGCCAAATACGGTTATGATGTCAGGGAGAACGACATGCGGATTTCTGTTGTCCGTTCGGCGGTGTATGCGCACCATAATCCGAAAGTGCTGGATATGAAGGAAGAATATCTCTGGATGGATCAGGGACGGCAAACTTTCCGGTTATTGCTCGTGCCGCACCGGGGAACATGGAAAGAGAACAAGATTCCGCGGATCGCGGAGGAATTCAGCGCCAGACCGCTGACGATCTATCAGGGTATCCATGGCGGTGCGATGCCAAAATCAGGTTCCTTCCTGACCGTGGACGAACCCGGGGTGATCGTCACGGCGGTGAAACGGTCGGAAGATGGCGACGACGTGATCGTCCGTTGCGCCGAGACCAATGGCATGCAGACTCCGGCAACGGTTGACCTGGGCTTTAACGGAAACCGGTGGAAAGGGAGTTTCAATCCTTTCGAAATCAAAACCCTTCGCATCTCCGGGAAATCGGGAGATGTCCGGGAGGTGGACCTGCTGGAGGAAGCGACCGGCTGACCGGGGAGGACACTTACCAATAACCAATAACCAATAACCAATAACAAGCTAAAGATACTGAAACTATGAATCGATCAAAATTTGGACTAAAGAAGACATTACCTGTTTTCATGTCTTTTATTGTCATGGGATTTGTTGACATCATTGGAGTCGCTACCGGGTATGTGAAGCAAGACTTTGAATTGTCAAATTTTATTGTTCAGTTTTTGCCGATGATGGTGCTGCTGTGGTTCTTTGTGCTTTCAGTTCCTGCCGGTGTTTTGCAAGACAAGATCGGCAAAAGGAATATGCTGAATGCAGGCATGGTGATCCAGGCCGTAGGTTTGGGATTGCCGTTTGTCCATTACTCGTTTACGATGATGTTTGCCTCCTTCATCCTTCTTGGTATCGGAAATACGATCATCCAGGTCTCGGCAAACCCGCTGTTACAGGATGTTACCCCATCCGAGAAACTCGCCAGCAGCATGAGCACATCGCAGTTCATAAAAGCAATCATCTCCTTTTCAGGACCTCTTATCGCCACATTCCTGGCTAAAAACTTTGGCGATTGGAAACTGGTATTTGCTGTTTATGGAATTACTTCCTTGCTTTCCGCATTTTGGCTCTCAATGACGTCGATTGCGGAATCGAAACCTGACCGTAAGCCGGCATCTTTCACCTCCTGTTTTGGCCTGCTGAAGAACCGTTTTATCGCATTCATGGCGCTGTCGATCTTCCTGATTGTTGGCTCCGAGGTGGCTATCAATACAAACATTACGAATATTCTTACTGCCAGGTACGGATTGACCCTTGAAAAAGCGGCTATTGGGATCAGCCTTTTTTTTGCCGGTGAGACAATCGCCCGTTTTTTGGGAGCGATCATCTTAAACTGGATGAAGCCGCGTCTTCTCCTTTTGCTGATTGCCCTTTTGTCGCTTGCCGGGGTGTCAGGGATATTCCTGGCTCCGGGAAATATAATCGCTTTTGCAGCCATATTTTTAACCGGGCTGGCGATAGGCAATATGTTCCCGATCATTTTTTCACTGACACTGGATCATATGCCGGAACGCGCCAATGAAATTTCAGGGTTACTGATTATGGCCGTGTCGGGTGGCGCAGTAATTCCGTTGGTCATGGGTTTTATCAGCGCTACATTTGGACCTCTTGTCAGTCTGTCAGTCATTGCCGTGTGCATGTTGTATATTCTGTGGGTATCATTGTTCGTGGACCGAAACAAAGTGTCCCGTTAATGATCCGGGGGATTGCGGAGGTCAGCAATCCGGCTCTGATCGATATCGGGTTTATCTTGAGACCGGTTAAAAAGTAGTTTAAAAAGATGATTGATACCGCCATGGAAGAGGAACAAATTCAAACGTTACTGGACAATATAGGCCATGTGAAAATTGCGGTGCTGGGCGACTTCTGCCTGGATGCCTACTGGTTTATCGATGAATCAAAAAGTGAGATCTCCATCGAAACGGGGTTGGCAACAAGGCCGGTGCGTGAGCAACGTTACTCGCCCGGAGGCGCCGGGAATGTGACCAACAATCTCGCGGCAATGGGGGTGAAAGACATCCGGGCAATCGGCGTGACCGGCCCGGATCCGTTCGGCCCCGAATTGATCAGGATCATGAATCGCTCCGGCATTTGTACCGATTATATTCTTCGGCAGGATGAAAACTGGTCCACGCACGTCTATGTTAAACCCTGTGTGGAAGACCGGGAAGAAGGCCGGATTGACTTCGGTAACTTTAACCGGCTTTCAGAAAAGACGGCAGACCGTCTGATTGAGATTCTGGATGAGCAGGC
>CAZANK010000101.1:0-9159 GCA_964486235.1 uncultured Prolixibacteraceae bacterium
AGCAGGTCCCTGCCTGCCGGCGTATTGGGCGCTTTGTAATCGGTAAACTTCGAATCAAACAAACAAAAGCCGTCATGATGCTTGGTCGTGATGACCGCGTATTTCATCCCTGCTTCTTTCGCCTTTTTCGCCCATTCTTTCGGCCTGTACAGGTCTGGATCGAAATGATCAAAATACTTTTGATAGTCTTCATTGGTGGTCCGCTCACGGTTTTTCACCCATTCGTGGCGGGCTGGCAACGCGTAAATACCCCAATGAATGAACATCCCGAAACGATCCTGGGTCCACCAGGCCATGCGCTCCTTTTTTTGTGCCTCTGTTTCTGTTCCCAGCCTGTTTTGTGCAGGGGCAGAATTCCAGACCGATACGGTTACCAGCAAGGAAAGAATCATTTTTTTCATCGTCGTCATTTTTTAGGTTTATTATATTGTACTGTACTGTGCTGTACAAATGTACTTAAAAAGGACAAAAGAATTTGACCATTTAGCCATTGATCCGCCGAAATGCTGTTGTTAAACATGATTTCGTCCGGTAAAAACCCGTTCGGATTCGTATTTGAAGTCTTTTTTCGTTTGTTTCTTTGTAACCGAATTAGTTATTACAGGTATGAAAGCCGGAGTCAATGGTTTCATGGAGGCTTTAAAGGCCAGAACGCCTGGTGAAGTCGAGTTTCATCAGGCGGTTCAGGAAGTGGTAGATTCCATTTGGGATATTTACCAGCAGAATCCGAGATATCAAAAGGCGAAGATACTCGAGCGGATGGTGGAGCCCGAACGGGTGATCATGTTCAGGGTCCCCTGGATCGATGATGTAGGTGAAGTGCATGTGAACCGGGGGTATCGTGTCGAGTTTAACGCTGCGCTGGGTCCCTATAAGGGAGGACTGCGTTTTCATCCTACGGTGACACTTTCCGTGCTGAAGTTCCTGGGCTTTGAGCAGACCTTTAAGAACAGCCTGACCACATTGCCGATGGGAGGCGGGAAAGGCGGATCTGATTTTAATCCGAAAGGTAAATCGGACACCGAGATCATGCATTTTTGCCAAAGTTTTATGACGGAGCTTCAGCGTCATATCGGGGCTGATACGGATGTGCCGGCCGGCGATATTGGCGTAGGAGGCCGGGAGATCGGTTATTTGTTCGGTCAATATAAACGGATACGGAATGAATTCACCGGCGTGCTGACCGGCAAGGGACTGGCTTGGGGTGGTAGTCTGATCCGGCCCGAAGCGACCGGGTTTGGAGCGGTTTACTTCGTGCAGCACATGCTCGACCGTGTTGGAAAACACCTGGCCGGGCACACATTTGCCGTGTCGGGTTTTGGGAATGTGGCCTGGGGGGCGATTACCAAGATCAATGAATTGGGCGGGAAGGTGGTGACCATTTCAGGTCCGGACGGGTACATCTATGATCCTGCCGGGATAAGCGGGGAGAAAGTGAATTATCTGCTGGAACTGAGAGCGACCAATAATGATGTGGTGGAACCTTATGCCCGTGAATACCATGCTGCGTTTTATCCTGGTCGAAAACCCTGGGGGCAAAAGGTGGATATTGCCATGCCCTGCGCCACGCAGAATGAGCTGGCGCTTGAGGATGCGAAGATGCTCGCCGGTAATGGTTGTTTTTTAATCGCCGAAGTTTCGAATATGGGTTGTACGGCCGAAGCGGTTGACTACCTGACCGGACATTTGTTATTTGCACCGGGTAAAGCTGTAAACGCCGGGGGTGTCGCCGTTTCCGGACTGGAAATGTCGCAAAATAGCCAGCGTTTTAATTGGACACGGGAGGAAGTCGACGCCCGCCTTCACCTGATCATGAAAGCGATCCATGAAACCTGCGTGAAATACGGGGAAAACGGGGGAAGGATCAATTACGTGAAAGGGGCTAACGTCGGGGGCTTTGTCAAGGTCGCAGACGCGATGATGGCACAGGGCGTGGTGTAATTTTTGATGAGTCGTAAGTCGTAAGTTGCGGGTCGAAGGTATAAAAAATCTTACGACTGATTACGTACTACTTACGACTACTTAAATTATCAATAAGATAATATTCAGAAAACGATCTTTTGCATTTTAAATATTTTCTTTGGGAGAAATTTCGTTTTATGTTGGTTGATACACATTCGCATATTTATTCAGAGGATTTCAGCAACGACATTGATGAAGTTATTCAGAGAGCTTTTGAGAATGATGTCAGAAAGATCGTGCTTCCCAATATCGACAGTTCTTCCGTGAAGAAAATGCTTGATCTGTCCGACAGGTATCCGCAGATTTGCTATCCGCTGATTGGCCTGCACCCGACTTCAGTGAACGAAGATTACGGGGAAGAGCTTGATTTAATGGCGTTTTGGCTTGAACGGCGGAGGTTTTACGGCATTGGTGAAGTCGGGATTGACTTGTACTGGGACAAGACTTTCATTGCTGAGCAGACCGACGCATTTCGGCGACAGGTCATTTTGGCGAAGAAACATGAATTGCCTGTCGTTGTCCATGTCCGGGAATCTTTTGATGAAGTCTATGCCGTGTTATGCCGGGAAAAGACGGGACACCTTACCGGCGTATTCCACAGCTTTGCAGGAACGGAAGAAGAGGCAAAGCGGATTATCGGTCTCGGCTTCAAACTCGGCATTAACGGGATCGTTACCTTTAGAAATAGCGGACTGGATCAATTCCTCGCCCAGGTCGATCCGGTTCACATCGTCCTGGAAACGGATTCACCTTATTTAACACCGGCCCCGTTCCGCGGAAAACGGAATGAAAGCTCGTACCTGGTATATGTTGCTCAAAAACTGGCGGAGATTTATCAACTCCCTGTTGCAGAGATTGCGCGGATTACTGCCGAAAATTCAGAGAAGCTTTTTAAAATCTGAGATCCGTGATGAAGGGGCCGGAGAGGCCTTCTGTTTTGCTCATCAATACAGGCGGAACTATTGAGATGGTTCAAAAAAGAAAATCGGAGTGGAGAAACCAGTGAATCACAGTCTTTCGCAGAATGGTTCCAATTCTAATAAGCGCATTTTCAATAAGATGACAATTGGATTATTTTGTCCGTAAACCATAGCGGAGTAAATTCCACGCGGAAATATTATTCCTGTTTTTTTGTATTTGGTAAACGATGCTCGTTTCACATTTTTTTTGTAATTTGCAGCCCTGAAAATGGATGGAACTGGGAAAACCAGGAGAGATGCAGGAGTGGCTGAACTGGCACGCCTGGAAAGCGTGTGTACCTCAAAAGGGTACCGAGGGTTCGAATCCCTCTCTCTCCGCGTGTCCTTGATCAATTCATTAAAAGGTAGGTTTTGAGAATGGTTGAGAGGATTTTCTTCTATAATCAAACAGAATAAATTAACAGGAAAATAAAAAATTTAGAGAGATTACTAATTAAAATTTAAAACCAATGATGAAAAAACTATTTGCGTTTATAGCAGTTCTTGGGATGCTTTACACGGGGGCATCAAACAATGCCATTGCACAGGAACAGACTACCCCGGCAACGACCAGCGTTGCTGCCAACCAACCTGCTGACCAGGAAGAACAAGCCGCTGCTGCTGCTGAAAAAGGCCAGTCGATGCACAGTCTGATTAAAATGTATTTTATCCAGGGTGGCCCGGCATTCATGTCTTTCGTTTTGATTTGCTTGATTTTAGGGTTGGCGTTTGCGTTGGAACGTGTCATCTACCTGAACCTTGCTTCCACAAACAATAAGAAACTGTTAGTGAGCGTGGAAGAAGCGTTGGCAAATGGCGGCCTTGATGCGGCGAAGGAAGTTTGCAGGAATACCCGCGGACCGGTGGCCAGCATTTTCTATCAGGGACTTGACCGTTCGGAGGAAGGACTGGATGTGGTCGAAAAGACGGTTGTTTCTTACGGAGGTGTTCAGGCCAGCTTGCTGGAAAAAGGATTGAGCTGGATCGGTTTGTTTATCGCGCTTGCGCCGATGCTCGGATTCCTTGGAACGGTTATCGGGTTGATCGTTGCCTTCGACGCCATTGAAGTGGCAGGCGACATTAGTCCGGCGCTGGTTGCAAACGGGATGAAAATTGCCTTGATCACAACGGTTGCAGGGTTGGTGGTTGCGATCATCCTGCAGGTATTCTATAACTATTGCCTTTCAAAAATCGACAGCATTGTGAACAGCATGGAAGATGCTTCCATCTCATTGATCGACATTCTGGTAAAACACAATCTTAAAAAGTAATACCGTCCTATGAAGACAGAGAAATTACTCAATATTGTGCTGGTGGTGCTCATGGCTGTGACGGCGTTTCTGATGATATCGCTCTTTAGCAATATCAGTGATGAAGCGGCCGATCCGGCGATGAATGCCTGGCTCAATACAAATCTGACATGGTCATATATTTTGTTGATCGCGACAATTGCGATTGTCGTTGTATTCAGCGTCGTTCAGACCTTTGGAAATAAGGAAGCTGCCCGCAGGGGACTCATCACGTTGGGATGTGGCGTTGCAGTTGTTGTTATTTCTTACCTTCTCTCCTCGAATGAACTGCCGAAATTCTTTGGTGTTGAACGGTTTATCGAGGACGGTACCCTTACGCTTTCGGTTTCAAAATGGATCGATACTTTATTGATTGTTACGTATATTTTGCTGGGATCTGCTCTGGGCGCCACGATGTTCTGGTCTGTCGCGAAAATGGTCAAGAAATGACAGAAGTACTTTACGAACAGCGAAAAATTGAATTATGCCGAAAAGAAAATTACCTGAAATACCAAACGCATCATTGGCCGACATTGCCTTTATGGTGCTCATATTCTTCCTGATGGTGTCAACCATGGATACGGATATGGGACTTGAACGCCGGTTGCCGCCAATGCCGCCTCCCGACCAGGAGGAGGATGACACGCCCCCGATTAAGGAGAGGAACGTGTTCGTGGTGCTGGTGAATGCTCAAAACCAGTTGCTGGTGGAGGGGGAATGGTCAGAGATTGAGGACCTGAGGGATAAGGCCAAGGAATTTATGGCCAACCCGAACGATGACCCCAATTTGCCGGAGAAGGCAGTGAAGGATGTTCCTTTCTTTGGGCCTACGCCAATCACCAAAGGCGTAATTTCGCTTCAGAACCATGTTGGCACCCAGTATGGAACCTACCTGGCTGTTCAGAATGAACTGGTTGGTGCCATCAATGAACTGAGAAACGAACTGGCGCAGCAGAAATTCGGAAAACCTTTCGATAAGATCACGCAAGAGCAACGGGAAGCCGTCCAGGAAATTTATCCGTCGAAGATTTCTGAAGCTGAACCTAAAAAGGTGGGAGGAAAGTAATATGTCAAAGTTTAGAAAAGACAGCGGCAAGGAATTACCGGCGATTTCCACATCTTCGTTACCTGACATTGTGTTCATGATCCTGATCTTTTTCATGGTGACGGTCAAGATGCGGGATGTCAGCCTGAAGGTTCATGTGGTGACGCCGCAGGCGACCGAATTATCGAAACTGGAGAAGAAGTCGCTCGTAAGCAATATCTATGTGGGTCAGCCATTGGCGCAGTATCAAAAAACATTCGGCTCGGAACCAACAGTCCAGTTGAATGACCAGTTTGCGTCGGTGGGAGACATCATCAATTTCATCACTGCCGAACGCGAAGCCCGCGATGAGGCTGAAGTACCTTTCATGATCACTTCATTGAAGGTCGATGAATATACGAAAATGGGTATCGTAACGGATATTAAGCAGGAATTGCGTAAGGCATCCGCCTTGCATATCAATTACTCGGCCCGTAAAAAGACAACGATTGATTGATGAAAATCTTTCATAAAAAAAGGAAGCCAAAAGCTTCCTTTTTTTATGAAAGATCGATGCTGATGCCCAGTTCTTTCAACTGGGCCTCCGCGATGGGAGACGGTGATTCATTCATGACATCACGCCCGGCATTGTTTTTGGGGAACGCAATCACGTCGCGGATGCTGTCGAGCCCGGCGAACATCGAAACCAGCCGGTCAAACCCCAGGGCGATACCGGCATGGGGCGGCGCTCCGAACCGGAAAGCGTTCAGAAGAAATCCAAATTGAGCCTGGGCCTGTTCTTTTGTAAATCCCAGAAGATCAAACATCCTGGACTGCAGTTCCGATTCAAAGATTCGCACCGAACCTCCTCCAATTTCAACCCCGTTGATCACCAGGTCATATGCATTTGCCCGGACCTCTCCCGGAGCGGCGTCAAGGAGCGCGATGTCTTCCGGCTTGGGAGCGGTAAACGGATGGTGCATCGCGTAAAAGCGACTGGTTTCATCATCCCATTCCAGCAATGGGAAATCAATAACCCACAAGGGCTGGAACTGGCTTTTATCGCGAAGTCCAAGGCGGGACCCCATTTCCAGGCGCAATTCACCCAGGGCTTTAAGGGTCCTGGTTTTTTCTCCCGAAAGGATCAGGATTAAATCGCCGGGCTGGGCATTACAGGCTGCCTGCCAGCTTTTTAGCTCTTCCTCCTTGAAGAACTTATCGACGGAAGATTTGACGCTGCCATCGTGGTTAATTTTCAGGTAGGCCATTCCCTTTGCGCCAATCTGCGGACGTTTTACCCACTCCGTCAGTTCATCGAGCAACTTGCGCGAGTAATCGCTGCAACCCGCGGTACAGATGCCGCCAATGTATTCAGCCTCATCGAATACCTTAAAGCCTTTTCCTTTTCCCATCGCGGTCAGGTCACGGATTTTCATTCCAAAGCGGATATCGGGTTTGTCCGAGCCGTAATTCTCCATGGCTTCACGGTACGACAAACGGGGAAAGTCGTCCACGTCGATGTCTTTCACGGTTTTAAAGAGGTGTCTGGTCAGGTCTTCAAACAGGTTGAGCACGTCTTCCTGTTCCACGAACGACATCTCACAGTCGATCTGGGTGAATTCAGGTTGCCGGTCGGCACGCAGATCTTCATCCCTGAAACACTTGACGATTTGATAATAACGGTCGAACCCTGCCACCATCAACAGTTGTTTGAACAACTGGGGCGATTGCGGTAACGCGTAAAATTCTCCGGGATTCAGGCGTGACGGGACCACAAAGTCGCGCGCGCCTTCGGGCGTGGATTTCATCAGTACCGGTGTTTCTGTTTCAATAAAACGGCGTTCGTTCAGGTAGGAACGCACCACGTGGGCCATTTCTGCCCGTAAGATCAGGTTGTCACGGACCGGCGCCCTTCTCAGGTCCAGGTACCGGTACTTCATGCGAATGTCATCCCCGCCGTCGCTCTCGTCTTCGATGGTAAACGGAGGAACTGCCGCCGGACTCAGCACATCCAGCGCGCTGACATCGATCTCGACGTCGCCTGTCGGGAGATGCTTGTTTTTGTTGCTGCGTTCGCGGACGGTTCCTGAAACACGGATCACATATTCGCGTCCGATCTTCCTCAGGGTTTCCAGAATCCCCGGGGGAGTATGTTCATCAAATACCAGTTGGGTAATGCCGTAGCGATCGCGCAAATCGACGAAGGCCATCCCTCCGAGCTCCCGTTTCCGTTGTACCCATCCCGACAGCGTCACTGCTGTCCCCTGATGTTCGAGGCGCAATTCCCCACACGTGTGTGTTCTGTACATACTGATCTGTTTATGGTTTGCCTGCAAAAATACGCAGATTTTAAGAATTTAAGTTGTAGGTTTGTGATTTAATCAATAATCGGGGGTTAACGATGGAGATTTTTGATGATCGTTATTTTATGAAGCGCGCTTTTTGCGAAGCCCGGCTTGCCTGGGAGGAAGGAGAGGTGCCCGTCGGAGCCGTGGTGGTGGCGGGAAACCGGATTATCGGGAGGGCCCATAACCTGACGGAAACGCTGACCGATGTCACCGCTCATGCCGAAATGCAGGCCATTACGGCAGCGTCGAACCTGCTGGGGAGTAAATATCTGAACGAATGCACCTTGTATGTCACCTTGGAACCTTGCGTGATGTGTGCCGGGGCGCTGGGCTGGGCCCAACTGGGAAGGCTGGTCTACGGGGCCTCCGACGAAAAGCGGGGGTTTACCCGTTTTGCGCCCGACGCACTTCATCCACGTACCGAAGTGGTTGGGGGTGTGCTGGGTGAAGATTGTGCCGACCTGATGACGGCCTTTTTTCAGGAAAGACGATAAAATCAGTCATTGACTTCTTCAACCTTGAAGCCGACCTGCCTGAGGTCGTCATAAAACCGCGGATAGGATTTCGTGACGACCATGGGGTCGTCCAGGATGATCTCCCCTTCAAGGGCAGCAGGGGCAAAAGCCAATGCCATCCTGTGATCATGGTAGGTGGAGATGACCGGAATAGCTGCTTTTTCAAATGGAAATGTTCCGTCCCACTGAAGTTCCCCGCTCCGGGGTTCCGTTAACTGTGCCCCGAATTTGGCCAGCTCATTTTGAAGGGCGGCAATCCGGTCGGTCTCCTTGATTTTCAAGGTTTCGAGTCCGCGAAAATGAAACGGGACTTTTTTCAGGACACACAAAACAGCCATGGTTTGTGCCAGGTCGGGATTTTCCACGAAATCGAGTGTTAAGAAGTCAGGGCAGACAGGGCTCATTTTCGTGATCGTAACGCCGTTCCCGCTCGACCGGCTTTCGATGCCAAATTGCCTGAACCACTCCGCGACGATGTCGTCACCCTGCATGCCGGATAATTCCAGGGTGGGAAAACTCACCGCTCCTTCATCGGCCAGCGCCAGCAACTCGTACCAGTAGGATGCGCCCGACCAGTCCCCCTCAACGGTCAACCCGACCGGTTGATAGGGTTGTTCTTCAATCCGGATCTCATTCCCGTTCCAGGCATAGTGAATTCCAAACCGGCCCATGAGCTTCAGGGTCAATTCAATGTAGGACCGGGAGGCGATCCTGTTTTTCAACCGCAGTGTCAGTCCGCCCTCCAGCATCGGCCCGATCATGAGTAAGGCTGAAATATATTGACTGCTCACACTGCCATCCAACTCCAGTAATCCGCCTTTGAGATGCGACCCCCATATTTTTAAAGGCGGAAATCCTTCCTTCTCCGGATACCCGATTTTCGCGCCCAATTTTTCAAGGGCGTCTACCAGCAGCTTAATCGGACGTTGTTTCATTCTTTCCGAGCCTGTCAGGGTCCATTCGCCAACAATACGCGCAAGAAAAGCCGTCATAAAGCGCATCGCCGTTCCGGCATGACCAATATCGAAAACACGATCGTTGGAGGCGAAAATTTGCTGCATC
>CAZANK010000102.1:0-9139 GCA_964486235.1 uncultured Prolixibacteraceae bacterium
ATGATTCTTCCTCCTTCCTTAATAAACGTAACAGATCACTTCACCACCCACACCAAAGTTTTGCGCTTCCTTGTCGGTCATCACCCCTTTGGAAGTGGATAAGATGGCGATTCCCAGGCCGTTCAGCACACGGGGAATTTGGTCGCTGTCACAATACTTTCTCAATCCGGGTTTACTAACCCTGGTTATGGCCCGGATAGCCGGGATCTTGGTTTCCGGATGATATTTCAGGGCAATCTTGATGTTCCCCTGATAATTGACATCCTCCTCAAATTTATAGTTCAGAATATACCCTTTGTCTTTCAGGATTTTAGTGATCTCCTTCTTGATATTTGACGCCGGGATATCCACCACGCGGTGTTTTGCTTTCTGCGCGTTTCTGATACGCGTCAGATAATCTGCTATTGGATCTGTAATCTTACTCATTACTTCTGTTTTATGAATTACCAACTAGCCTTTTTAACTCCGGGGATTAATCCTTGCGAGGCCATTTCCCGGAAATTAATCCTGCTAATGCCAAACTGACGAAGATAACCTTTAGGACGTCCTGTCAGCTTACAACGGTTGTGCAAACGCACCCTGGAGGAATTCCGGGGCAACTTTTGCAACCCGAAGTAATCACCTTCTGCTTTAAGTCTGGCCCTCTTTTCAGCATATTTTGCCACAAGCGCTGCCCTTTTCACTTCACGGGCTTTCATGGATTCTTTTGCCATAACTTATTTCTTTTTCGCGTTTTTAAAAGGTAAACCTAATTCTTTCAACAAGGCATAACCTTCTTCATCTGTTTCTGCAGAAGTCACAAAAGTAATATTCATACCGTTAATCCGGTTAACCTTATCAATATTGATCTCAGGAAAAATAATCTGCTCAGGAACACCTAATGTGTAATTTCCCTGTCCGTCCATCTTGCTTTCAATACCTTTAAAATCGCGGATGCGGGGCAGCGAAATGTCAATAAGACGTTCGAGGAACTCGTACATTCTTTCCCTCCTGAGTGTTACCCGAACCCCGATCGGCATCTTCCTTCTCAGTTTAAAATTTGAGATGTCCTTTTTTGATTTGGTCTGGACTGCCTTTTGCCCGGTAATCATTGTCATCTCTTCTGTAGCGACTTCAATGATTTTTTTGTCGGCAATTGCAGCTCCAACACCCTGATTGAGGACAATTTTATTCAATTTCGGAACCTGCATCACTGATTTATAATCAAATTCCTTGATCAGTACAGGAACGACCTCGTCCGAATATTTCTTTTTAAGTGTTGGTGTATAAGCCATTACTTAATCTCCTCTCCAGATTTTTTTGAATAACGCACTAATTTACCGTCTTTCCCGGGTCTCCTTCCCACGCGGGTCTTCCCGCCGGTTTTTGGGTCGAGAAGCATTAAATTGGAGATGTGGATTGGCGCTTCCTTTTCGATAATTCCACCCTGCGGGTTTGCCGCATTGGGTTTGGTATGCTTTTTAATGATATTCACGCCCTCCACAATTGCCCTGTCTTTATCCCGGATGACTTCCAAAACTTTACCTTGCCGGGTCCGGTCGTTTCCGGCGATTACGACAACGGTGTCACCTTTCTTAATATGTAATTTTCTCTGCATCACTTTGCCATTTACGCATTAAAGTACTTCTGGTGCAAGTGAAATGATCTTCATGTTCTGATCACGCAGTTCTCTTGCCACAGGTCCGAAAATCCGGGTACCGCGCATTTCACCGGCGTTATTGAGTAACACCACGGCGTTGTCGTCAAACCGGATATACGTTCCATCGGGACGACGGACTTCCTTTTTGGTTCTGACCACGATGGCTTTTGTCACGGTCCCTTTTTTCATTTCACTACTTGGGATAGCGCTTTTAACAGACACTACCACGATATCGCCCAACGACGCATAGCGCTTGCGGGTTCCGCCCAATACACGGATACAAAGCACTTCTTTCGCTCCGCTGTTATCGGCTACTGTACATCTTGATTCCTGTTGTATCATGATTACTTCGCTCTTTCAATTATTTCAACGAACCTCCACCGCTTGCTTTTACTTAAAGGACGCGTTTCCATAATCCTTACCGTATCGCCAACATGGCAGGTTTTCTGCTCATCGTGAACGTGGAAACGGGTGGTTTTATTCACGAACTTGCCGTAAATAGGATGTTTCTCCTTCAATTTAACGGCCACCACGATGGTTTTCTCCATCTTGTCGCTCACCACTACCCCGATACGCTCTTTTCTCAGATTTCTTGTTTCCATTACCTACGCGAATTAATTCTGATTGTGATTGATTTCCCGCTGGCACATGACAGTCTTCAGCCGGGCAATATTCCTGCGGGCGACCTTGATCTTCATGGGGTTGTCGAGCGGAGAAACAGCATGGTTCATATTCAGACGGACCAGGGTTTCCTTTTCAAGCTGAATTCTCTCCAGAATTTCCTTGTCTGATAACTCTCTGATTTCAGATGTTTTCATGGTTAATCTTCTTTTTCAGATTCAACATAATCACGCCTGACAACAAACTTAGTGATGACCGGCAATTTTTGGGCAGCCAAACGAAGGGCTTCTTTTGCCAATTCGAACGGCACGCCTTCGGCTTCGATCAGGATACGTCCTGGCGTTACCGGTGCGACAAATCCTTCAGGAGCACCCTTACCTTTACCCATACGCACTTCGGCAGGTTTCTTGGTAATGGGTTTATCGGGGAAAACACGGATCCAAATCTGACCCTGACGTTGCATGTGCCGGGTCACGGCGACACGGGCAGCCTCAATCTGTCGCCCTGTCAGCCATGCCGACTCCAACGTCTTTATACCGAAAGAGCCAAATGCAAGCTGATTACCCCGTTGGGCATTGCCTTTCATCCGTCCTTTCTGGACTCTTCTAAATTTTGTTCTTTTTGGTTGTAACATCCTTTTTCAATTAAAAGGTTTCCGACTACTTTCTTTTCTTTCTGAAACCGCCTCTGTCGTTACCGCCACGGCCGCCACGCGGTGCGCCCGCGGGTGCGCCGCCTGCTGACTTCTGGCCCACGTTCGGGGAAAGGTCACGTTTGCCGTACACTTCGCCTTTGCATATCCAGACTTTCACGCCTAGCAATCCTGTCTTGGTCAGCGCTTCCGCCAGGGCGTAATCAATGTCGGCCCTTAAGGTGTGCAAAGGGGTACGGCCATCCTTGTACATTTCAGAACGGGCCATTTCAGCGCCGTTCAGTCGTCCGGAAACCATGATCTTAATTCCCTGTGCCCCCATTCTCATCGTAGAGGCAATCGCCATCTTCACCGCGCGCCGGTAAGCAATCTTACCTTCAATCTGACGGGCGACATTACCGGCCACGATCTTAGCATCCAGCTCGGGCCTTTTAATTTCGAAGATATTGATTTGAACCTCCTTATTCGTGATTTTCTTCAATTCTTCCTTCAGCTTGTCAACTTCCTGACCACCTTTACCAATAATAATACCGGGTCTTGAGGTGTGAACCGTAATGGTAATCAGCTTCAGGGTTCTCTCAATGATAATCCGGGAAATACTGGCCTTTGCCAGGCGGGCATTCAGGTATTCACGGATCTTCGAATCTTCAATCAGCTTGTCACCATAGTCGTTTCCACCGAACCAGTTGGAATCCCACCCACGGATAATTCCTAAACGATTAGCGATTGGATTAACTTTTTGTCCCATGTACTATTATTTATTCGTTATCGGTTTTTTCATTCTTGCTATCAATGCACAAGGTTACGTGATTGGAGCGTTTCCGGACGCGGTGCGCCCTTCCCTGTGGGGCAGGCCGTAAACGTTTCAGGATACGTCCCGAATCAACAGCTATTGTCTTCACGTACAGATTGCTCTCTTCCAGGCGTGTTCCTTCGTTTTTCGCCTGCCAGTTCGCAATCGCCGACATCAATAATTTTTCGACTTTACCGGAAGCTTCCTTGGCAGAAAATTTCAGGACATCCAGCGCTTTGTCCACTTCCATGCCACGGACCATGTCGGCAACCAGCCTCATTTTTCGCGGGGAAGTAGGACAATTCTTCAAAATGGCCACGTATTGCGCTTTCCTTGCTTCTTTCAGTTCGTTTGCTTTATTTCTTTTTCTAGCACCCATCGTAAATTCTTTTAATCGTTAAATGAGAAGCATCTATTTCCTATTTCCGGCATGTCCCCTGAATGTTCTTGTAGGTGCAAATTCGCCAAGCTTATGGCCAACCATGTTTTCGGTCACATAAACCGGAATAAATTTATTCCCATTATGAACAGCAATGGTATGCCCTACAAAATCGGGAGAGATTACTGATGCCCTGGCCCAGGTCTTCACGACAGACTTTTTGCCCGAATCATTCATTGCCAATAGTTTCTTTTCCAATTTCCAGGCAATGAAAGGACCTTTTTTTAATGAACGACTCATATTCTTCTCCTTTTATTATTTCTTGCGTCTTTCTACAATGTACTTATTGGAAATCTTCTTCGGGGCACGGGTTTTATACCCTTTTGCCAGCAGCCCCTTACGGGAACGCGGATGTCCTCCGGAAGCCCTTCCTTCACCACCACCCATCGGGTGATCGACCGGGTTCATGACCACACCACGTACACGTGGCCGTCTTCCCAACCACCTGGAGCGACCAGCTTTACCCGAACGTTCCAGGTTATGTTCTGTATTTCCAACAGTTCCGACAGTAGCCTTGCAAGAAACAAGTACCATTCTCGATTCGCCGGAAGGCAACTTTACGATGGCGTATTTTCCTTCCCTGGATGTCAACTGGGCATAAGTACCTGCACTACGCGCCATGACCCCACCCTGCCCCGGGTGAAGTTCAATATTGTGGACCAAAGTTCCAAGAGGTATTTCCCCAAGCGGAAGCGAATTGCCAATTTCAGGTGCGATACCCGAACCACTTAATACCGTCTGACCTGCCTGCAAGCCGTTTGGTGCAAGCATATAGCGCTTTTCACCGTCAGCATAGACCAGCAGCGCGATACGGGCGGTACGGTTTGGATCGTACTGAATAGACTCTACACGAGCAGGGATACCATCTTTGTTTCGTTTGAAATCGATGAGACGGTATCTCTTTTTGTGCCCTCCGCCTATATACCTCATTGTCATGCGTCCCTGGTTATTGCGACCACCGGACCTTTGCATGGGCTTTAACAATGATTTCTCAGGCGTTGATGCAGTAATCGTATCAAAAGCACCTATTACTTTATGCCTTTGACCCGGAGTAACTGGATTTAATTTTCTTACTGCCATTTTTATGAATTAAATATTACTGTAAAAATCAATCGTGTCTCCTTCAGTCAGCGTAACGATCGCCTTTTTAAAGGCACCGGTTTTACCGTTGATGATCCCACTCTTGGTGTAGCGGCTTTTCCGTTTTCCGCCATAAATCATGGTATTCACTGAAGACACGTTGACCTGATAAAGACTCTCCACTGCTTTCTTAATCTGTTGCTTATTGGCATCCTTCCGCACAACAAAACCATAACGGTTCAGGGTTGTCCCTAAAGCCGTCATCTTTTCTGTCACGATGGGTTTAATTAAAATGTCCATTTCTTATCCCCCTAAACCTTAAATAGTTCTTCCACTTTACCAACTGAACTCTCGAGAAAAATAATTTTTTTCGCATTCAGGATTTGGTATGTATTTAATCTGGAAGCAGTTACAATAGATATATCCTGTAAATTTCTGGATGACAAAGATATATTTTTATTTTCTTCCGGTAAAACGAAAAGCGACTTTTTATTGGTAATATTCAGATTATTACCAATCGCCACCATTTCTTTTGTTTTCGGGGCCTCCAGGACAAAATCCTCCAGTACCAGGATATCGCTTGCCTTTGCTTTATACGTCAGGGCCGATTTACGTGCCAACGCTTTAACCTTCCGGTTGAGTTTAAAGCTGTAATTCCGGGGGCGGGGCCCAAACACCCTGCCTCCGCCACGGAATACGGGTGATGTAATGCTTCCTGCCCGTGCACCTCCCGTACCTTTTTGCTTTTTCAACTTCCTGGTACTTCCGGCCACATCGCCTCTTTCCTTGGATGCATGCGTCCCCTGGCGGTTGTTGGCCATGTATTGTTTGACGTCCAGGTAAATCGCATGGTCGTTGGGCTCAATTCCAAAGATCTGATCGTTCAGGACGACCGATCTTCCGGTTTCCTTTCCGGCTGTATTGATTACTTGTAGTTCCATTACTGATAAATAATTACGGTTGAACCTTTTGCACCGGGAACTGATCCTTTCACAACGACCAGGTTTGATTCCGGAATAATTTTCAGAACTTTCAGGTTTTGAACGGTCCTATTATCACCGCCATCCCGACCGGCCATGCGCATTCCTTTCATGACCCTGGATGGAAATGACGACGCACCCAGGGAACCTGGTGCCCTCAGCCGGTTATGCTGACCATGGGTTGTACCGCCTACCCCACCGAAACCATGACGTTTCACCACGCCCTGGAATCCTTTTCCTTTTGTCACGCCGGTAATGTCAACCCAGCCTTCCACGTCAAGGACCTCCACCGTAATCATATCGCCGGGCTTATATTCCCCTTCATAATTACGAAACTCAATGACCTGTCGCTTTGGTTCCGTTCCGGCTTTCCGGAAATGGCCAAACTCCGCCTTGGTGGTATTCTTCTCCTTCTTTTCACCAAATCCGAGCTGCAAAGCTTCATAGCCATCGGTCTCAACCGTTTTCACCTGTGTGACCACACAGGGACCGGCTTCAATCACAGTGCATGGGATGTTTTTCCCCTCAACACTGAATACGGATGTCATTCCGATTTTTTTACCGATTAATCCTGTCATTTTTCTTTCTTTTACAGGTTATCAAACTTTAATTTCTACTTCCACGCCACTTGGCAATTCAAGTTTCATTAAGGCGTCGATTGTTTTTGCCGTTGAGCTGTAAATGTCGATCAACCTTTTATACGAAGACAACTGAAATTGCTCGCGTGATTTTTTATTCACGAACGTCGAACGAAGAACGGTAAAAACGCGGTTGTGGGTTGGGAGCGGGATAGGCCCACTCACAACGGCACCTGTTGTTTTCACAGTCTTGACGATCTTTTCAGCCGACTTGTCAACCAGGTTATGATCATACGATTTCAGCTTGATCCTGATCTTTTGACTCATAGTGAGATTAATTATAATAATTCTACTTTACCTTTAATTTCCTCGAGTACCTTGATCGCGAGTGACTTTGGAACTTCCTCATAATGGGAAAACTCCATCGACGAGGTCGCCCGGCCTGAAGATAAGGTCCGAAGTACGGTTACATATCCAAAGATTTCAGACAGCGGCACCGCCACTTTGATGACGCGGGCGCCCGATTTCTCTTCCATTCCAAGCACCTGTCCCCGACGACGGTTCATATCGCCGATGATATCACCCATGTATTCTTCAGGAGTCACAATCTCTGATTTCATAATGGGTTCCAGGAGTTTTGGGGCTGCTTTCGAAGCTGCGCTTCTAAAGGCCTGGCGGGCACAGATTTCAAAGGAAAGCTGATCCGAGTCGACCGCGTGAAATGAACCATCCAGCAAGGTCACCTTCAGACTGTCGAGCTGGAATCCGGCCAACGGGCCATTCAGCATCGCTTCCTTAAAACCTTTCTCAACAGAAGGGATATACTCTCTCGGGATATTGCCTCCTTTCACCGAATCCACGAAGGTCAGCCCTGGTTTTTCGTCTTCGCCCGGTTCAACACGGACAATAATATCGGCGAACTTACCGCGTCCACCGGTCTGCTTCTTAAATACCTCGCGCAATTCAACGGTCTTGCTGATGGCTTCCTTGTAGGCCACCTGCGGTTTACCCTGGTTACATTCTACTTTAAACTCCCGTCTCAGGCGGTCGACGATAATCTCCAGGTGAAGTTCACCCATACCACGGATGATGGTCTGTCCGGAATTTTCATCGGTGTTGACCTTAAACGTAGGGTCCTCTTCTGCCAGTTTCGCTAATCCGATGCCCAACCGGTCAAGGTCTTTCTGGGTTTTAGGCTCAACGGCAATCCCGATCACCGGTTCCGGGAAATCCATGCTTTCGAGGGCAATCGGGTGATCCGGCACGGACAAGGTGTCGCCGGTGCGGATATCTTTGAATCCCACAGCCGCACAAATATCACCCGCTTCAACCCGTTCTTTCGGGTTCTGCTTGTTGGAGTGCATCTGATAAACGCGTGATATCCGTTCCTTACGACCCGTCCGGGAATTAAGGACCATCTGTCCGGCATCGAGGACACCGGAGTAAACCCGGATATAGCACAGACGTCCCACGTACGGGTCCGTGGCGATTTTAAAAGCCAGGGCTGTCAGTGGTTCGGTGGTATCGGCGTGGCGGACAAGGACTTTATCTGTTCCGGGCTCAATCCCTTTGATTTCACCTTTATCCAACGGACTGGGCAAATATGCGCACACCGCGTTCAGTAAACGCTGAACGCCCTTATTTTTAAAGGAAGAACCACACATCATCGGAACGATCAATCCCTGAATGGTTGCCTTGCGAATCGCGGTGTTCAATTCCTCCGCGGAAATAGAATCCGGGTCTTCAAAAAAACGTTCAAGGAGCGCATCGTCCACTTCGGCAACCGCCTCCACCAGCTTTGCACGGTATTCCATCGCCTGGTCCATCATCGCATCGGGGATGGGTTCTAACGAATAATTCGTACCCAGGGCGGCATCGTCGTACCACCGGATGGCTTTCATTTCGATCAGGTCGATGACCCCTTCAAATTTTTCCTCTGCGCCAATCGGAATCTGGATCGGAATTGGGTTCGCTCCAAGCTTTTGACGCACTTCCGAAACCACATTGCTAAAATCGGCTCCCTGCCGGTCCATCTTATTGACGAAACCGATCCGGGGAACCCCGTATTTCTCCGCCTGACGCCATACGGTTTCCGACTGGGCCTCCACGCCGCCAACCGCACAAAAGAGTGCCACGGCGCCATCCAGTATCCGCAGTGACCGCTCCACTTCAACGGTGAAGTCAACGTGTCCGGGAGTATCGATAATATTAATTTGATGTTGAATATCGTTATGTTGCCAAAAGGCTGTTGTCGCGGCAGAAGTAATGGTAACTCCCCTTTCCTGTGCCTACTCCATCCAGTCAATCGATGCTGCTCCCTCATGACACTCCCCAATCCGGTGGGTGAGTCCCGTATA
>CAZANK010000103.1:0-9134 GCA_964486235.1 uncultured Prolixibacteraceae bacterium
TGCGGCCGGCAAAACAATCGGTCTCTTCCCGGTCCACAAGGACCTGTAGTTCTTTTCCGATCCGCTTATTATTTAAACCAAGTGATATCTCCTGCTGAATATCCATGAGTTCCGCGGCCCGCTGTTCCTTCACTTCACGGGGAACGTCGTCCTCATACATTTTCCAGGCATACGTATCATCTTCGTGCGAGTAGGTAAACACACCCGCCCGCTCGAATGCGTATTTCCGGACAAAGGTTTTCAGCTCCTGAAAATCTTCGTCCGTTTCCCCGGGGTGGCCCACCAGGAAAGTGGTCCTCAATCCAATGCCGGGTACTTCTTTCCTGATCTTTTTGATCAGGTTCATGGTTTCTTCCTTTGTAATATGCCTGCGCATCATCCCCAGCAACCGGTCACTGATGTGCTGCAATGGAAGGTCCAGGTATTTGCAAACGTTTTCTCGTTCGCGCATCACCTTTAACACATCGACCGGAAATTTGGAAGGATGGGCATAGTGCAGTCGGATCCACTGCAGTCCGTCGATAGCTGCCAACCGGTCAACCAGTTCTGCCAGCTTACTTTCACCATAACAGTCAATTCCGTAATAAGACAGATCCTGGGCAATCACCAAAAGCTCTTTCACACCTCCTGCCACCAGATATCTGGCCTCGTCAAGCAGGCTTTCCATGCTGCGTGACCGGTAACTGCCGGTGAACTGGGGGATCGCGCAGAACGAGCAGTGCCTGTTACATCCTTCACTGACCTTCAGGTACGCAAAGTGTGAAGGGGTAGTTTGCAGGCGGTGATAGAGCTTCTGCTCAAAAAAATTGGCATTCAGGTCACTGACGATCTGTCGAATATCGAATTTTCCATAGAACTTATCCACTTCCGGGATCTCCCTGGTCAACTCTTCCTTGTACCGCGCCGACAGGCAGCCCATCACGAGCAGTTTGTCAACCTGGCCCGATTTGCGGGCCTCCGCAAATCGCAGGATGGTGTTGACCGACTCTTCTTTGGCATCCGCAATAAACCCACAGGTATTCAGGATCACGATGTTGGCATCATCCTTTTCACTTTCGTGTACGACCCTAAACCCATTCAGGTTGAGCTGATTCAGCAACAGTTCAGAATCAACCAGATTTTTGGAACACCCCAGGGTGACCACATTCACTTTCCCTCTCTTCATCCTGCCCATCTTTCGCTGCTATACTGAGGTTATGAAAACAATGAATCCACAAACTCGCGGCGTCTGAAAATCTGGAGGTCGTCCATTTTCTCTCCGATGCCAATATATTTTACCGGAATCTTAAACTGATCTGAAATCCCGATCACCACGCCGCCCTTGGCGGTGCCGTCAAGCTTGGTCAGGGCCATGGCCGTGACTTCGGTGGTTTTCGTGAACTGCCGGGCTTGTTCAAAGGCATTTTGCCCTGTCGAGCCATCAAGAACTAAAAGCACCTCATGTGGCGCACCTGGAACGACCTTTTGCATCACGGATTTGATTTTTGACAGTTCGTTCATCAGGTTGATTTTGTTGTGCAGGCGACCTGCGGTGTCAATAATTACCACATCTGTTTTGTGCGCCTTCGCAGACGAGAGCGTGTCAAAAGCCACAGACGCAGGATCGGCACCCATGTTCTGCTTAACAATAGGAACGTCGACCCGGTTGGCCCAGATTTGAAGCTGGTCAATCGCCGCCGCCCTGAACGTATCGGCTGCACCCAGAACCACCTTTTTCCCGGCCTGCTTATATTGATAAGCCAACTTTCCGATGGTGGTCGTTTTTCCTACCCCGTTGACGCCTACAACCATGACCACATAGGGCTCTGGGCGCTCCGGAAAATCAAAATCCTGAGCCTCTCCTGTCTCATTCTCCTCCAGCAAAGCAGCGATTTCCTCCCTCAAAATCGTGTTCAGCTCATTCACACCCATGTATTTGTCGCGACTCACGCGCTCCTCGATCCGCCCGATAATTTTCAGCGTCGTATCCACGCCGACATCGGATGTGATCAACACTTCCTCCAGATTATCAAGTACCTCATCGTCAACCTTTGATTTCCCGACAACAGCACGGCTTAGCTTCTTAAAAACACTTTCTTTGGTCTTGGAAAGCCCCTGATCAAGGCTTTCTTTCTTTGCTTTTGAAAATGATCCGAAAAGACCCATAATACACCTTTTTTAAACGGCGCAAGTTACGAATTTTAATGGATATAAGCGGCTAAATTTCTCTCACTTCCTGCCGTTTGTAAAAGGCCCCTTTAAAAAAAAAGGCCGCCGAAGCAGCCTTTTTCGCGAGCAATCATATTTTACTTCTTAAAATAGTCCTTGACCATCTCATTCGGAACTACACCTTCCTGAAAGGTATATGCACCGGTTTTGTCGGATTTTACCATTTTAATTACTTTGGCATATCCTTTACCGTGTCCTTTTTGCAAGGATGCAACTGCTTTTTTTGCCATATTTTCATTATTTAATTTCGCGGTGAACAGTTACTTTCTTCAAATTGGGGTTGTATTTTTTCAACTCCAGACGCTCCGAGGTATTCTTCCTGTTTTTCGTCGTGATGTACCGTGAGGTTCCGGGAACACCACTTTCCTTTTGTTCGGTGCATTCCATAATAACCTGAACCCTATTCCCTTTCTTAGCCATTCTGTTCCTTTTTAAATATTCGTAACGAACCCTTTTGCCTTTGCTTCTTTCAACGCCACGTTTAAACCATGCTTATTAATGGTACGCAGCCCTGCAGCAGAAACAGTTAACGAGATCCAACGGTCTTCTTCCGGAAGATAGAATTTCTTGCTGAACAAATTTGGAAGAAAACGACGCTTGGTTCTTCTCTTCGAGTGAGAAACATTATTCCCCACCATTACCTTTTTACCGGTTATCTGACAAATCTTTGACATTGTCTTAAGTTTTTCTTTCACACTTTTCAAAACAGACCGCAAAATAAGTGCTTTTTCCTGAATTAATCAAATTGTCAATGAAGATTTTTATTCTTTTTTCAACATTCAGTTGTGAACAACCTGCATTATTTTTGTGGTTTTAGCCGTAAAAGGAGATAAAAACACTCCTACCCTGTTTTTTATTTAATAAAAGTCACTTATTTTAGGCGTCAAATCTGAGGAATGAAGGGAAAGCGGTATCCATATTATCCAACCGTCCTGGGAGCAGCACATCTGGTCATCTTATACTTGTTTATTCAGACGGTGGTCGATTTTCCCCTGGCGGTGTGGGATTACTTTCACGGGACTGAGTACCTGTCCAACCCGTTCAAAAACATTGTTTTGCAGGCCGGGTCCATCCTCTTCATCATCTATTATGGTTACCGCAAAGCCAATACCCGGCTTTCGGAACTTTTTCCGGTGAAACGCTTTAACCTGGTGATCATGATCCCGGTCACCCTGTCTTTAATGGGTACCCATGTTTTCCTGGGAGAGGTTAACATGGCCGTTGACCGGCTGATACCTGCCCCATCCTGGTTCCTGGAATTGTTTGACCGGCTCTTTGAAAATGACTACGGAATCTATGGTACATTCCTGAAAGTGGTGGTGATCGCGCCGGTCATCGAAGAACTGATTTTCCGGGGGATTATCATGCACGGCTTCATGCGCAATTACCCTAAGGTGGTCGCCATCCTTGTTTCGGCGTTGTTTTTTGCCCTGTTTCACCTGAATCCCTGGCAGTTCCCCGCCACTATCCTGCTGGGTTTATTACTGGGCTGGGTGATGGTGATCACACGCAACATTTTTGCCTGTATGGCAGGCCATGCCATTAACAACCTTCTCGTGTTACTCAGCATCCAACACTGGGAATCCATTCGCGAGTCTTCCTTTTTCTTACTGGAGAAGGGCCATCAGTTAAAAATCAGCTACTTTGTTGTCGCTTTCAGTCTCGCGGTAATCGGGTTATTCGCGGTGAAGCGAAAAAAAAGCTGACCACGGCTCATTGCTGACAAAACGGGTATTTGCCGGAACAAGTGACGACCCGGCAGACAGGATTCTTCATCCCCTCATATAAGGCAAAACTTTTTATGTTTTTTAAATTTAATCGGTTATTTTTGCCTGACTAAACAACGAAGAACTCAAATACTTGGAGGAGAAAAGATGATCACTGACCTGATCCGGAATGCCACACTGCTCATTACGCTGATCGTGTTCTATGGCATTATAGGCCGGAAAAAAATGACCCATTCATTGATCTCACAAGTTGTTACCGGCTTGTTGTTTGGCGGGATTGTGATCATCGGTATGAACATGCCCATCACGTATTCACCGGGAGTGATTTACGATGGCCGCACCGTGGTACTCTCTCTTGCCGGACTATTTTCGGGTGGCCTCACTTCGGTTTTGGCCGTCCTGTTAGCAGGGGCCTACCGCGTTTATCTTGGCGGCGCGGGTATGTGGTCCGGTCTCCTGAGTTCGCTATGTGCCGCCCTCATTGGCATGTTGTTTCGTCATCGCTGTCATAACAAGCCGGAGACGATACGCGTACCCGCCTTGATCCTCATGGGTTTCAGCGTCCACCTGGCGATGCTTCTCTCGCAACTGTTACTCCCGTGGCCCTCCGGACTGACGGTCGTCGCCCGGATTTGGATGCCCGTCATCCTTATCTTTCCCGCAGCAAGTCTCATTACAGGGGTTTTTTTGTGAGATTCGCTGCGAAAAATTTCGGCAGAGGCGGAAATCCGCAAAAGTGAAGCGCTTTACCGGACAACATTGCATAGCATTGGCGACGCGGTGATCACCGCCAATTTCAGCGGAAATATTACATTCATGAATCCGGTAGCGGAACAACTAACCGGATGGACCGAGCAGGAAGCCTTGGGACTTCCTGTTGAATCGGTCGTCCGCATGATCCACGAGGACACAGGTCTTCCGGCAGATCATCCTTTAAAGACCGTGCTGAAAGAAGGCAAGAACGTGTCGCCCGGCAATCAGTCGCTGTTGGTCTCCGGAAAAGGAAAAGAAATCCCCGTTGCAAGCAGCCTTGCACCGATCAAAGATGACGATGACACAATCACAGGCGCAGTGATGATCTTCAGGGATCAAACCGAAGAACGCCGGAAACAAAAACAACTGCACGAAAACAGAATCCTGTTTCACACCCTGACCGAACAATCGCCGGTAGGGATATTTCGCACGGACCCCGATGGTATCACCACCTTTGTCAATCCCAAATGGTGTCAGCTTAGCGGACTGACGCCAGGGAAAGCCATCGGAACCCGATGGCTGGACAGTGTCCATCCGGACGACCGGGAACGGGTGGCAATGAAATGGGAAATGCGCATCGGGGAGCACGGCCAATCGTTCGCTCAATTCCGGTTTCTAAGGCCAAACGGACAGCAGATATGGGTTCTGGGCGAGATCGTCCCGGAGAAGGCGGCCGATGACTCCATTCTCGGATACATTGGCACGATCACGGACATCTCCGAACAGAAGAAAGCCGAGCACGAATTGGCCCAGTCCCGGGAAAATTTCAAACAATCCATGGATGAGTCACCACTGGGCATGCGCATTGTCACAGAAACCGGAAAAACGTTGTACACGAACAAAGCGCTGCTGGATATCTATGGCTATGAAAATATCCGGGAGTTTCAGGATACTCCTGCCGAAAACAGGTACACAAAAAATTGTTTGCAACTGCACCGCCTGCGAAAAGAAAGACGCAGAAAAGGAGAAGATGTGGAGTCGGAGTATAATATTGAGCTGGTCCGTAAGGATGGCAGCATCCGGAACGTTCACATTCACAGAAAAATGCTCAACTGGGACGGCAAACAGCGATACTTGGCCATCTATCAGGATTTTACAGACCGGAAAAAGGCGGAAGATGCCCTGGAGCAGGCTAAAAACAAGGCGGAAGAAAGCGACCGGCTAAAATCGGCATTTCTGGCAAACATGAGTCATGAGATTCGTACCCCGCTAAACACGATCCTGGGATTCTCCAGCATTCTTACGGCCGAAGAAGAACTCTCCCCCGAAGAAAAAGAAGCGTATTCAGGCATCATTGACCGAAGTTCCGACAGTCTGCTGCAAATCATCAACGACATCCTTGATATCTCCAAACTGGAAACCGGACAACTGAAAATACTCAACAGCCGGTTTGATGCTGTTCCTGTTCTGGACGAACTAAGCAGGGTCTTTGACAAAAGGTTGGTAGAACTGGGAAAAACAGCGATCCAACTCCGTGTATCCACACATCCTGCACCGGTCTTTTTAAACCTGGACCGGGTCCGGTTTTACCAGATTTTTTCAAACCTGCTTAATAATTCCCTTAAATTCACAGAAAATGGAGAGGTCAGATTTGGCATAGCGAAAGCAGCAGAAGGAAAAGCTTCTTTTTTTGTGTCCGACACCGGCATTGGCATCAAAAAAGAACTTCAATCTGCCGTCTTCGAAAGATTCAGACAGGTCAATGAAACAAGCACCCGCACACATGGAGGAACAGGTTTGGGATTATCGATCGTGAAAAACCTGGTCGAATTAATGGGAGGGACAATTACCGTTGAATCGGAACCCGGCCAGGGTACGACCTTCCGCTTTACCCTGCCGGCCGATGACCGGCAGCCGGTTCCTGAGCAATCATCGCTTAATTGACCGGAGCGCTGCTGACCGGTGAAGAGAGAAGCCATTTCATCCGTCTCGCTGAACCTTTTTCAATTCTTTTTCACCGTTGACTGTCAAGAATTCACTCATTTTTTTTTAAATCGGCCACCCATTTTGTCAGTTTTCCGGCAAGAGTTTGCGGCTGTATATACGCTTCATGAAGTCAGAATGCCGCTTCATCAAGAAAACCTGCACGTTCATAAAAAGGGCCCCGTTCTTCATTGACATGAATTTGGCTTTTGATATAAATTTATCATATCGAATGCTCAAATCGAATTCCGGAGCGGCAATCAATCAGAAAGCGAATGAATTCTTTTTTACATATAACCTTTAAAATTATATTGATCATGAAAACAAAAATTCCCTTTTCACCCCCCGTGATGCTGTTTTGCATCGTGTTGCTCCTTGCGTCATGCGCCAAGACAGAGATGGTATCCCTTTCAGATGAATTCAAAGGCAATTTAAAGCTTCATGTCGACCTGGCTGTGAAAGTCTATGACGATGTCCCCTTTACCCGGACAGTAGACCCCGGCACCTTCAAAGTTCAGATTTTCAAAAAAAACAATTCAACGGCCGTGATGACCTTTGAACATGCCTCGGAGTTACCCGAATCGATCGCGCTCGCCGAAGGCGAGTATCACGTCGAAGCCTCCTACGGAACAGCGACCGTACCCGCCTTTGAAAACCCCTGTTACTTTGGCGAGTCTGAACCCTTCACAATCGTCAGCGGACAAACTTCAACGGTAAGCCTGGTCTGCAAACTCAGCAATATGAGGATTACCGTGGTGTATGCCGAACGGGTGGTCAACAGTTTCACCGATTATCAGACACTGGTTTTCAACACTTCCGACACCCTGACGTTTGTCAAAGACGAAACCCGCGCCGGATTTTTCAAACCCGGGACGTTGCATGTCGAGTGTCAACTGTCTTGCATCACTGGCGGAACACCGGTCACGAAGAAGGTTTCGGGCAATATCAGCAATGCCGCTGCCGGGAAACACTATGAGATCCATATCGATACTTCGCCCGACGGATTTGAAACGATCTCTGTCTCGGTGGATGAATCGGTCCAGACCATCCTGGTGAACCTGACCGACGACGGCGCTTCCATCCCTGAAGAACCCACCGGTCCGGGTAACGGAGACCTGCTGATCACCGAGATTATGTGCGACCCTGACGAAACGCCGGATGCCGAAGGAGAGTGGTTTGAACTCTACAACAATACCAGTGAAACCATCAATTTGAACGGTTTGGTCCTCCGCAGGAGCAGTATACAAACTCCCCATTCCATCGAATCAGATGTATTCGTGGCTCCAGGCGACTATGCGGTAATCGGAAGAACAGCCACTGCAACAAACAATGTCGATTATGTTTGCAGTTGGGTGAATCTCGGCAATTCGGGACTTGAACTGAGTATTGAAACCAGCGACGGAACCGTTTTGTGCTGCATCGATTTCAGGGCCGAAGGATTCGACATGCCGCCGGCGGGCAAATCGCTTCAGCTTGATCCGTCTGTGACCGATATCACCGGCGCCCGGCTGGGTTCAAACTGGTGCGCCGCCACCCAGCAGTATTCGACCGGGGACTACGGAACTCCGGGGTCACAAAATTCGGCTTGCCAGTAATACGCAAAATTGAAACGCTGAAGGTTTACGGACATTCAGCGTTTCTTATTGTGGACTGGTGACGCAAGCTGCCCCTCCAGTCATTGTTTCCATTGAACTTACCGGGAGGCTTGGATGGCCGCCTTCCGTATCAGCTCCTACAAGATAACGCCGTCGTTTTACCTGTGGGTTTATTTGACCACCACGGTTTTAATATTGACAAATTCCCTGATCCCGAAAACAGCGAGTTCCCGCCCATACCCGCTTTCCTTGATTCCGCCGAATGGCAGGCGGGGATCGGACTTCTGAACACATTCTCAGGCAGTCCGGCTTTTTTGACGGTTTGCTCAATCGCCAGTGAACACCCTGCCACGTTACCGGCATGTTTCAAAACCGCCGTATTCCCGGCCATCAATGCCGGCGCCAGGAAACGGAACACCTGCCAGAACGGAAAATTCCAGGGCATAATGGCCAGAATGGTACCCAAAGGCTGAAAACTGACATACGATTCCCCGGCGTCTGCGATGACGGGTTCATTCTGAAGAAAGCCGGCTCCGTTCTCCGCATAATAACGGCACACCCAGGCACATTTTTTGATCTCTCCCAACGCTTCCCTTTTCACTTTTCCCATCTCCCCCACCATCCCAGCAGCCAAAGGCTCCTGATCGTTCAGCAGTTGACGTTCCAGGTTAAGCAAATAACCTGCCCGTTCCTCCGGGGAGGTTTTCCTCCAGGATTGCCAGGCTTCAGCGACTTCCCGGATGATCTGCCTGACTTCAGACGCAGTGTGGTCCTGATAGGTATTGACCAGCTTATTTGTAAACGGATTGATGGATTGCATGATCGTTTTGAATTAGTTCCAAATGAATAACAAAGATATTCAGATGTTCAGATATTCGGACTTTCAAAATCCGGAAAGTCATAAAAGATTATCCGGAAAACAAGCCAT
>CAZANK010000104.1:0-8276 GCA_964486235.1 uncultured Prolixibacteraceae bacterium
TCGTTCCACGCCATCAAAACCGACTGCAAAATCCATTCGGTGGGCCAGGTGGCATGATGCATCAAATATTCGTGAGAATAGCGGGCGATGCTGTACTCGCAGGCCACCCCGTAATGACCCAGTTGGTTAATCAGCGCGTCGGCCTCGTAAGGGATCCGTTCGCGGTCGCCGTCGACATAGATGCCGGTGAAGGAAGTCGCCTTCATCGAGTATTTACACAGGTCCCAGACCTGGTTCAGCACCGTATCGGAGCTGGTAAAAAATGACTCCGTCTCATCAAACGGATAAAACACCGTCTCCCGAACAACCTGAAAAGGCTTAACCACCTGGTCATGCCCTTCAATCTCGCAATAGCGGAACGGCGTGACTTCGCCGGTGTAGACCGGCATTTTTATGGCCCGGGGGCCGGTATTGCGTTTATCGGGGTCCAGTGCCACCACATAGGTATTCCATCCTCCCCTCAACGCAAGTTCATAGCGGGAATACCTGATGGTGCCTCCGGGTGCGGGGTCAATGCGTCCGTTTTTAAGCGCCTCGCCCAAACGGATCACGACGGTATCCTTCCCGGTTTTACTGTACAGGTTCAGCCGGAGACGTCCAAAGGCATCCTTCCCGAAATCGGCAAAGGTCACACCACCCGGCAGCGGGCGAACGGTTACCGGGTATTCATCCTGTTTTTGCAGGGGATAACGGGCCGTGGCATAGTCGGCCAGTTTCGAGGCCATCTTGAAGCGGGATACCGGTGAAAAATCAGATTCCACGCCATGATTGTCCCATGTTTTCACTTTCCAGAAATAAACCTGTCCGGGTTCCAATGCTTTTCCTTCGTAGACGACATTCACCGATTCGGCTGATTCAGTCTTCCCTGAGTCCCACCAGTCGCCCTTGTTGGTTGTGATGTTCTCCAGGCTTGAAGCCACCAGTATCCTGTACGCGGCCTGCAGCGTATGAGGCTGGGAGGAACCCACCATCCATCCAAAAAAAGGCCTTTTTTGCGCGATCGCTGCAAACTGAAAATTTTCCCTTCGGGCTACCGCTTCCCCGATTGGCGTGTTGACCGGGTATCCGTTCAGAAATACCTGTCCGGCGTGTGCCAGAAAATTCACGGTAAGGCCGGAAGGGTAATTATTCTCCGCTGCCAAAGCCGCAGGTAACAGAATCAATATGGAAAGCAGGAATGATCTGCATAATTTTCCCAAAGGAACAAATTGGCGTTTCATCGTTTTCAGGTATAGGTTATCTCAATCGCAATCAGTGAGGCTAAAAATAGCTTTTTGCCGCTATGAATCCAAACAAGCGGGGACAGTTTTTTAAAAAGTTGTCCCCGCCAATTTTTCTCGTTGTTGTTCCGGCATTACCGGTCCGTCCATCCTTCGTTTTGTGCAAGAACGACATCCGTATTTGCGTCAATCACTTTCTGCGGAATTGGCCAGACGTTGTAGTTAAACGTCAATGTCGAGGCAGTCTCCGGCCAGTAAGCATGCGCTTTGATCCGGTCCACCGCGATTGTCCCCCCCATCCGGAGCAACGTGTTCCATCGGCATTCCTCATAAATCAGTTCACGGGCGCGTTCATCCAGGATCGTGCTAAAACTATCATCCAGATCGTCAGCAGTGACCCTGTAACCACACTGCGCGCGGTCTCTCAACAGGTTGATATCGGCGGCAGCGCCAGCTTTATCGCCCTTACGTTGTTTCGCTTCCGCGCGCAGCAAAATGGTTTCAGGCAGGCGAATAAGATATTCATCCCGGAACAGGTTACTCAAATTCTCACCGTCTGCAACACCGGTATATTTATCTGTTGCAATTTTGCACGATATCGGATAAACCTCGCTCGTGTTATTCAAATTGGTTGTAGCATCAGCACCCCCTTCGTACATCAGGCTCCAAGGCACGATCTTCATAAAATAAGGAGATGAGGCCACATTCCCTTTGAACCGTCTGCGGAAAACGGCATCTGAATTACGCATATCATCGGCCCATTGATCCGCATAGATGCCATCCCTGGCATACATGGTGGGAGACACCTGGGAGATGCCCCGGCCTCCCACATCTTCCAAAGTGCCCGTAAACCAGGTTTTGGCCACATCGCGAAACACCGGCCCGAAGGTCCTGGAGTAAGGCAGCTTTGACTTTTTATCTTCCGCTTTATAGGCTTCATAATCAATCTGCAGGGCCCAAATACATTCCGTATTTCCATCCTGATAATTTACGTTGCCTTCCTGAAACAAATCCCAGTAATAATTGGTCGTTTGCTGCACGGTATCGACAGGTGCAGACGGGCTTCCGCCCCCGTACACATTCGTGGCGATGGTGAACTCGTCTTTGCGGGTTCCAAACCGGGATTGCATCAGCGAAAAAGTTCCCCCGTCGATCACCTTATCCGCGTAACTGATCGAACTGGTGAAGGCCGTCTGTGCCCCACCGGCGTCACCATTTGCTTCCAATTCAATCCCCAAAGCGAGGTAAAGCTCGCAAAGATTATGCTGCGCGGCTCCTTTTACCAGCCGGCCACCCGATGCGGTGGTTTCAGGCAAATCGTTTTCAATCGCTTCCAGTTCATCAATGGCAAACTGATACACGTTCACACGCGTTTCTTTTGTAAAATCATAGCGTGGTTCCGATATCGTCTCAGTAACCAAGGGCACCCCTCCATACAACTCGCCCAAATTACGGTAAGCAAACGCCCGGAAGAATCGGGCCTGAGCCAACGCGTAGGTTTTATCGGCAGTTGACGTCCACGAGACTTCAGGCAATTCAGCCGCGTAAATAGCCAGATTGGCACGCGTGATGACATAATACCAGGCTCTATACACCTCATAAAAAGTACTATGATCGGGGTTAATCGTGCTGTAATCGCTAAACGTGTTTCCCCTTCGGATCACCGGCACATCGTACATGTCCGTTCCTTTTCCTTTGAAATTGAATGCCCAGGCGTTCTCACTGGGATTAACCCATAAGTCGCGCAGGTATGAATAGATATTCACCAATACCTGATCCACCTGTTCCTGAGAGGTAAAAATATTTTCAACGGTATAAAATGTCTCAGGCGTTTCCATAAGGAACTTATCATCATCACAGCCCACCATACTTAAAATAAGCATGAGGGTGGCGACCCTGTTCATATCGAATAATTTTTTCATAATCCTTCGTTTTATTTAGTTAGAAACTGACATTTGCTCCAATGGAGTAAGTGGCGGCCACAGGGAGCTTATTTTCGAGGTATTTCGCGCCTGTCTCCGGATCCCCTCCATCCCAATTGGTAAAAGTTGCGATATTCTTCGCGGAAAAGAAAAGCTTTAAAGATTTAATATTCAATTCTTTAGTCCAGGGTTGGTTAAAAACATAGGACAAGGTGATGTCCTGAACCCTGACAAATCCGCGTGACTGCAAAGCCAGATAACGGCCATCGCCTGAAAATATGGCCGACGGGTATACGTTGCTCGGGCGATCTGCTGTCCAGTATGGCTTATAGGGCATATTGTCGTTAAAACGACCGGTTCCGGAAGTCATGTAAGCAACGGCGTTACCGTTCATATAATAGCCGTTTCCCCCGAAAATGCCGGAGACCATGGCATAAAGTTCAAAGTTTTTATACGTCACGCTGTTGCTTAGGTTCAGCCGGAAGTTTTCCTTCTCATAGCCCAGTATCGTACGGTCGGCCGAAGTAATTGCCGGAGTTGCATCCAGATTGACATATTTTGGCGTTCCACTGGCGACACCGTTGGCCTCCTTGTATTCGGTGTCACTGTCCTGAACAATGCCATCCTGTTTATACCCGTAAAGGGCGCCAAGCGATTTCCCGATAAACCATTTATTCGTGATGTCGTCATCTTCCTTTCCGTCACCGTCGGAATCTCTTCCGTCAATAGTTACCAGTTTATTCCTGTTCAGCCAAAACGTCACGGAAGAAGTCCAGTTCAAATCGCGTTGCCGGATATTTACCGTTTTTACCGCCAGTTCCAACCCGCGATTATTCACTTGTCCCAGTGAAGTCAGTATTTCCGGCTGTCCGATCATATCAGGAAGCGAACGTTTTATAATTTCATCAGTCGTCTTTGCCAGATAGGCGTCAAAATCGACAAACAACCGGTTTTCCAACCAGACGGATTCAAATCCGAAATTCCATGAAGAGGTACTTTCCCATCCCAGATCGTAATTTCCCAATGACGTCTGGTTCAAACCGTAGTAAATTTTGCCCTCAGCATCTGAAAACTGGTAACGGATATCGCTCGAAGAACCGTTCGAAACCGTCGACAACGTGGTATAGGGCCCTGCTCCCTGGTTCCCGTTTTGCCCCCATGACACCTTTATTTTCAGGTCATTTAAGGCTTCAATGGGTTTCATAAACTCTTCCCCGGTCATCCTCCATGCCAGGCCGAAGGCCCCGAAATTTCCCCACTTATTGTTTATTCCAAACACGGAAGCGCCGTCCCTGCGATAAGATCCGGTAAAATAGTATTTCCCATCGTAATTATAATTGATCCTTCCCAGGTACCCGATATTTGCCTTTTCAACACCGCCAATCGTGTTGTTATTAATATCTTTATTATTGACATAAAGATCGACCTTTTGCGTGGTCGCTTTATGAAGTCCCCATATCCCGAGGGCGGTATTTCCGTTCGCTGCAAAATCAGAGCCGGTAATATAGGTAATCCGGTATCTGTAATGATCCCGTGTGGCGACCAGGGTCCCTTCCAGATTGTGCTTTCCGAATGAATTCTTGTAACTCAGGATATTATCCCAAACGTAACTACATGCGCTATTCGTGTTCAGGTTTCCGTTCGCTTTTGCCAGCAATGCCTGTACCGTCGACGGCGAATACCTTTCAATTCCCTCACCCTCAGATACATAATAGGCTTCATGATAAAAACTGCCGGACTGATTCTGATCCGAATTTAACTGATAGTTTAACCTGAAATTCAGTCCTTTGATCCACGGAATGTCGACCGAAGCATACGCGTTTAGACGGTAGTTGTGACGGATGTCGGTGTTATCTGCGGTTCCGTCATCGACACCCCACAAGGGATTGACGGACGATTGCGTGTACGGGTATTTTTCCAGGTTACCGTCCTCATCGCGGTACATAACCCCATAAGGAGACATGGTCTGAGGTGATGCGACACTCGCCACAAAACCGGAATAATCGCGTCTCGTAAAGCTTCCGTCGACACCAATTTTCAACCAGTCGGTAATGTCGGTACTGATTTTCCCCAACACGGAGATGCGGTCGAAATCATCGCCGATCACAACTCCTTTTGTTTTGTTATAAGAAGTTGACATATAGTAGTTCATCCCCTTACCGGCGCCCGAAACGGACAACTGATAATCCTGCACCGTGCCGATCCGGGTCACCTCATCCATCCAGTTGATCTCTTTACCGGCCTCATAATTGGCCAATTCGCCCGATTTCATCCAGTCGACCGAACCTTCCGTATATTGGTTGCGGGCATTCACGACTTCGATCCATTGCTCTCCCTTCATGACCTCCGGACGGTTTGGCCAGCTTTGAATTCCTGACGAAATATTCAAGCTGATGACCGGCTTTGCAGAACTTCCTCGTTTGGTGTTGATTGCGATGACGCCATTCGCGGATCTGGTTCCGTACACGGCGGCGGTCACCGCATCTTTCAAAACATCGATGCTGGCAATATCATTAGGATTGATGTCGTTGATATTTCCCAGGTAAATTACTCCATCCAAAATGATCAGCGGGTTATTGTCTCCCGAGATGGAATTCTGACCACGGATCAACATGCTGGGCTCGCCTCCTGCACTGTTTGTGGCGCCGATATCCAAACCGGTGACATTTCCTTTCAGCGCCTGAAGCGCATTCGTATTCGGCAGCAATGCAATGGGTGAATCCTCCATCTTCACCGTAGAAGCAGAGCCGGTAAAATCTTTTCGCTTCGTCGTACCATAACCGATGACAATCACTTCGTCCAGGGCCAGTTCTTCTTCCTGCATGGTCACCTTGATGGCCAGTTGTCCGTCGAAAAGAACTTCCTGTTTCTGCATACCCACAAAGGTAAAAATCAGAACATTCCCTCTTCGGACAGGAATGCTGAAATTTCCGTCGGCATCTGTAATCGTCCCGGTCGTCGTCCCCTTGATTACCACCGTGACTCCCGGCAAAGGTTCCCCGGTATCGCCCGTGACCGTTCCTCCGACAGGTGACTGCCGTGAGACGGCAGACGAAGCAGAAGTCTTAGGCGTGATGATGATCTGACGGTCCATGACCACATATTTCACATCTTCTCCCTGGAAAAGCAAGTCCAGTACTTCTTCAATCTCTTTGTTTTCAACCTTCACATTAATCACCTTATTCACATCAATCAGGTTATTGTTGTAAAGGAAAAAATAATTCGTGGTGTTTTCAATCTCCTTCAACGCATCTTTAATCGTCGATTGCCGGAGGTCGAGTGAAATTTTCGCGCTTTGCGAAAATGTACCTGAAGCCAGGCTGCTCAATACAGAGAAGCACATTAAAAAAATCGTTAGTCTCATAATTAAAAAAATTCTACGCCAGCCGAAACTTGTGCAACGGCTGAACAGGATTACATCTTTTTTCATAACTTTGAACGATATAAGTTAAATACTTGTAATAACTGCCTGGATCATCCAGGCGAAGCACGAACAGGAAGGTGTTGCGACCACTTTCCTGTTTTTTTAAAAAAAGCTCTTATCTCATAGGCGTGGACATTGATTATTGACTATTGACTATTGACTATTTTCCGAACAATATGATTTTCTGTTTTTTACCTTCTTTTTTATCGGCTGCGGACATCGGGACAAACTGATAGCTGAACGGCGTGGAGATACTCAAGTATTTCAGTACCTGATCCAGCGATTCCTGTCCGAAGGTTGCTGTAAAATGATATCCTTTTAGCGTGTTGCCGGTTATTTCAATATCGACATTATACCAGTTTTCGAGGCGGGAGATCAGTTTTTCGACCGGATCATTAAAAAACACGATCTTCCCTTCTTTCCAGGCCGAGTATCGCTCTATTTCAGGTTCTGACTTATGGGTAATCTGATGATCCTCCACATTATAATCTGCAATTTCAGAAGGCTGCAAGGTCATAATAGAGACAGCTTCTCCTTTTACCGGCTGTAATAATTCAACCTTCCCTTCGATGAGAGCCACTTCAATGTGCTTTTCATCTTCATAGGCGTTGACATTAAATGATGTTCCGAGAGCTTTTACCTGAAGCTTGCAGGTATTGACAATAAACGGCTTTTGACTGTTTTTGGCCACTTCAAAATAGCCTTCACCCTTCAAATCGACCTGTCGTTTTTGGGTATTTTCAAATGAGACCGGGAAACGAAGCGTACTTCCTGAATTCAGCCAGACATTGGTTCCGTCGGCTAATGTCAGTTTAGTCTGAGTTCCGAAAGCAGCCTTTATTTCCTGGTAGACTACGTCTCTGGCTTTTTCAGGAGTCCTGTTCAGAAAATAATTGATGGTAACCGAGAGGATCGCTGACAGCATCAACACCGCCGCGGCCTGTCTGATGAAAGAAAGCCACCGTGTTTTTCTACCGAACTGAGGTATTTGCTTCTTTGTTTTCAGCAGTGCAGTCTCCGGATCAATTGCACCCGAAAGCGCCAGGCTTTTTGAATCGTTCCACAACTTTTTGTAAGCGTTGAATTCTTTCTTGCTTCCTTCCGATTCATCCAGCCATACATGGATAATCTGTTCTTCTTCCAGGGTTATTTTCCCCGAAAACAATTTGATGAGTAATGATTCGATATCCTGTTTTTCCACTTTTTTACGTCAATTTTAATCAGGACGAAAAAGGCAGGTGGATACCCTACATGAAATTTGATTTTTTTTGAATTAACCGGAGATCATTTATTTTGCAATTCGGGATATTAATCTAAGAAGCACTTTTAATCAAGGTATTTTCGTACCAAAGGATCATTGGTAATGATTTCAAAAGACTTTGTTTTAACCTGAGCAACGATTAGCCTATCAAACGGATCCTGATGATGAAAAGGTAGGGTCAAAAGTGTTTCCAAGAGGATCACTAAAATCGTCGGCAATATATTCCACTAAATGTTTACCAGAACCAAAAAATTTTGAATCCGACTTCTCGTTCCCGGTACTTAGCTTTTTTTTCAACGTCAATACTTTGTTGATCGCATATTGGTCATTGAGTTGAGCAATCCAGTCTATTAATTCAACTTTTATCGTGTCAATATTCATGTTTTATCCTCGTTTATACAATTATTGTATAAAAATACGAAAAATTTTTTGACAGAGATTAATTTTTC
>CAZANK010000104.1:8286-9127 GCA_964486235.1 uncultured Prolixibacteraceae bacterium
GATATGTGCAACATAGCACATTCAATTGATTAAAATCACACATCTGATATATATTTACACTCAAAGAGCTTTCAGAAAGCATATCGGGAACAATCAGGAAAAATTCAAAAGCAAGATAATCAGCGGCAGATAGTCCTTCAGGTCAACCCGGAGAATTTTCAAAGAACGGCTTACCAAAGCCTCTACCGCTTTCACGGAAATATTCATCCGGGAAGCGATTTCGGGATAGGTCAACCCGTCGAACCGGCTGTATTCAAATGCCGTCCGGCAGCGGTCGGGCAGTTGCAGCAGCGCCTGTACCAATCGTTCTTCAAATTCGTGCGACATGAACAACACGTCCGGCCCGTAGTCTGCTCCGGTTTGGCCGGCAACCAGGTCAAGCGTCGTCTCTTTCTTTTGCCGGCGCAGATAATCAATACATCTGTTGCGTACGGCGACGGACAACCAGGAAGACAGATTCTGTATTTCCGGGGTCTGCTTGCGGATCTCCCATAGTTTGACAAAACAATCCTGTACCAGACTCTGCGACAGATCCAGATCGTGCAGGTAAACGTTTGCCTGCGCACACAGCGCTTTATAATGATTCCGGAAGATGAAATCAAATGCTTTCTCCTGACCTTCGCCCAGCGCCGTCAGTACAAAGTGATCACTATTTGCCGGGATTTCATCGCTCATGATGCTCCAAATATAACGAATTCATTCTAAAAACCCGGCCACCGGGACTTCTCTGGTTTTCGAATCATTTGTAAAACTTCCATCGAATCCTCAAGCTGATCCGGATGAGTGATTAATCTGAGTTTTTCAAATTTTTGTACCCAAATATCGTAAATAGTTGAATATA
>CAZANK010000105.1:0-3196 GCA_964486235.1 uncultured Prolixibacteraceae bacterium
TCAGGGTGCGGGCAGCGATTATGCCGAAGGCAATGCCTGGCAGTGGACATGGCATGTACAGCACGATGTGCATGGATTGATCGAACTGTTTGGCGGTGAACAACAGTTTGTGGAAAAACTGGATTCCATCTTTGTGATAGAAGGGGGATTTGGACAGCCAAATACCATCAATGAAGGCGGTGTAACCGGACAGTATTATCATGGTAACGAGCCAAGTCATCATATCATCTACCTGTATAACTATGCCGGACAGCCCTGGAAGGCCGCCCATCACCTGCGCGAAGTGATGCGCAAACTATATACCGCCACTCCCGGCGGGATCTGCGGCAACGAGGACGCCGGACAATTGTCGGCCTGGTATGTGTTGTCATCCATCGGACTTTATCAGGTGGAGCCTTCGGGCGGAAAGTTTATCATCGGCTCGCCGTTGTTTGACAAGGTAATCCTGAATGTGGGCGGCGGAAAACAGTTCCGGATGATCGCCCGTCACAACAGCGATGAGAACAGGTATATCCAGTCGGCCCGGTTGAACGGGAAGCCCTACACCAGGTCGTATATCGATTTCAAGGACATCGTGAAAGGCGGTACGCTGGAGTTTGAAATGGGCAATACGCCATCCGGCACATTCGGAGTGGCAAAAGAAGACCGGCCTTAAGAACATGCTAAATACAAATAAAACGATCATGCCACGGTGACGGCTTTCAAGGTGGTGGCACAAAAGGACATGGAAATATGGTGGAAACAGCCAGTTTCTCAGACATGTAGTTCCATGTGCAAGTCAATATTCTATAACGATAATTACTTATGAAATTTTTCCCTGAATTTTCTTTAGCCGGAAGCGTGTTTGCCGGTTTTCTGTTATTTGCCGCGACAGCCGGCAGTGCGCAGACCGATAACACGCCTGGATATACTATGAAATGTGATGGTCTGGAACGCATTTACAGGTTGCATATACCAGACAACCTGCCGGAGAAAGCTCCGCTGGTCATCGTGCTGCACGGTTACGGCGGACCTGATCCCGGAATCCTGAATGAGACAGCCGATCGCCATCAGTTTGCTGTTTGTTATCCGCAGGGTGAAAAAGACGGCAGAGGTAAGATGTGTTGGAATGTTGGGTATCCTTTCCAACACGACATGACGATCGACGACGTGGAGTTCCTGACACGGCTGGTTCGTCATTTGCAGGACAAGCATGGGTTTAGCCGCCACCATGTTTTTTGTGTCGGTATGTCAAACGGCGGTGAGATGTGCTACCAGTTAGCGGCCCAACGCCCCGGCCTGTTTGCTGCCGTGGCGCCGGTTGCCGGGTTGATGCTGAACTGGCTCTACAAGTCCGACCATTCAACCGTCCCTGTGTCGCTCTTCGAAATCCACGGCACGGCCGACAAAACTTCGGCCTGGCTGGGCGATCCGGAAAACAAAGGTGGCTGGGGCGAGTATCTTCCCGTACCGCTTGCCGTACACTTCTGCGCGGCAAAGAACCGCTGCACGGTCATGCAAACCGATACCTTGACCGGAAAGGCCCCTAACTGCCGGAAGATTATCAAACACCGCTTTTCCGGCGGAACGAATGACAGCGAAGTGTGGTTGTATGAGATTGTTGGCGGCGGACATTCGTGGGGCAGGGATGACCTGGACACCAACGAGGAATTGTGGAAGTTCTTCAGCCGGTTTATCAAACCCTGAGCTTTCAAGTCCCTTTTTCGGTTTTTCCCGCGATACCGCATAGTTATTCCGTGTCATTCAAGCGTAATTAATTAAGAAAGTATTTAAAAAACTGATTTATGAAAAATCTTTTAATCACATGGCTTGTTATTGGCCTAAGCCAGAGTGTAAACGCCCAGGTGGAGTTTAGTTCGCACAGAGGTTCTTCGCTTCATGCTCCCGAAAACACGAAGGCGTCAGTTGCGCTTGCCTGGGAACAGGGAGCTGATGCCGTGGAAATCGACATACACCTGTCGAAGGACAACCGGTTGATGGTGATTCATGACTCGAACACGAAACGGACCTCCGGGAAAGACTATCGGGTGGAAGACACTGCTTCCGACGTGTTAAGACAGTTGGATGTCGGCAGTTTCAAGGGCGGAAAGTATAAAAATGAAAGAATACCTTTCCTTGAAGAAATCATCGGGATGGTACCCGCTTCAAAAACCTTGTACATCGAATTGAAATGTGGCCTGGACGGACTTCCTTTCCTTCAGAAGGTGATCCGTGCAAACGCCGCGAAAGGCAAGCTGGCGATCATCTGCTTTGATTATGAGGTGATCGTCGCCGCGAAGAAAATGTTTCCAAACAATAGCTGCCATTACCTGATCGGAAAGGAAGAGGGACTGAAGGAAAACATTAAAAAAGCTGCGTTGAACGGCATTGACGCCATCGACATGAAACATTCGCTGATCAATCAGGACATTGTTGACTACGTTCACAGCCTGTCCATGAAAATAAACGCGTGGACTGTCGACGATCCCCGCGATGCAAAAAGATTGATGGAACTCCGTGGTATGGATGGAATCGAAACCAATTGCGTCCCCTGTCTGAAAGAATCGTTGAACATCAAAAGATGAGGAAGACCATTTTTTTAATCGCGATCCTGCTCGCGTCCTGCACGCTGCTCAGTGAGACGTTATCCGCACAGGATATTTACAGACGAAATTATTCGGGCGACATCGAAAACCTGCTTCAAGACCAGGCTGCTGTCATCTTTGACGAGGCCGGTAAAGTTTTAGCCGCGTATCCGCCAACGCCAAATCCCGGCATCGAACGGAAACTGGCCTTGTACTCCCTGGATGCCTTATTGCACGATACCCGTTTGGACAAAGGACCGGCCTTTATGGCTTATGTGAAAAATGTTGCCGGCAACGTGGCCACCGAACTTTCGAAAAACAAACCCACCGGTCGTGAAGTGCGTGTTTTTAAGGTTTATAATTTTGGGTACATTATACAAACAGCCCGTATAACCGTCGGCATCGATTTAGTCCGGGGAGGCAAGGAAAGAGAGAACCTGTTTTACATCGACGAGGACATCATGCGCGCTATTGTGGAACAATGCGACATCCATTTTTTGACGCATATTCACAGCGACCACGCCAGCCACAGTGTTGCCAAAATGTTTTACGAACAGGGAAAAGACATGATCGCCCCTGCCGTCTTTTGGGAAGATATGAAGCCGCGGTTGCGGGTTTTACGGGGAGATCAG
>CAZANK010000105.1:3296-8991 GCA_964486235.1 uncultured Prolixibacteraceae bacterium
ATCGATCACCGGGAGCCCTATTGGCTTTCATTTCGGCGATCAAACGGATTGAGCCCTGTTCTCGTGCTCGCGTGGGGTGAATCCTACACCATGAAGGATTTTTAACGTATCCGGGCAGCCGCGCCAACTTCAGCATCAAGGCCCCCGGCGCATCCTCCCTGAACATCAACGGCCGTCCGATGCCCGTCAAGGTCAATGACGGACTGATGAAGGTCAGTTACAAGGAATGAAAGACGGACCGTCTGTGTTTTCGCACATCGGCACAGATAACCGGAAAAAGGAATTTCGTTTCAACCCCACAAAAGCAGATGAATCAATCTGCTTTTGTTATCTTTGGGAACCACAAAAATGCGGAAACATGACGACTATTTTCTGGGTTATTACAGCCATTCTTATTGCGGACTTTATTCTGGAACGATACCTGGATTATCTCAATACCACCCGTTGGAGCGACCAGTTGCCCGAAGAGGTAAAAGGAATCTACGAGGAGGAAAAATACAAGCAGCAGCAGGCGTACTCCAAAGTCAATCACCAGTTCGATATGCTGACCGGCACATTCAGCTTCCTGCTGATCATGTTCATGCTCTTTTTTCAGGGGTTTGCCCTGGTCCATGAATGGGCGCTCTCCGTTTCCCCGAGCCCGGTCTGGTCGGCCCTGGTCTTCTTCGGGATACTGATGCTGGCATCCGATATCCTGGAAACACCGTTTGACCTGTACAGCACGTTTGTCATTGAAGAACGTTTCGGATTCAACAAAACAACCCCGAAAACATATCTGCTCGACAAGCTGAAGGGATGGATGCTGACCGCTGTGATCGGCGGAGGACTGCTGGCGCTGATCGTCTGGATATGGACCCTGGCCGGAAAGGATTTCTGGATTTATGTATGGCTGGTGATCAGTGTTTTTTCCATTTTCATGGTGCTATTCTATTCGACGCTGATCGTGCCGCTCTTTAATAAGCAGACCCCGCTGGAAGAGGGGGAGCTGAAAAACACGATCCGGGCATTCGCCGCGAAGGTGGGCTTTCATCTGGATCATATCTATGTCATCGACGGGTCCAAGCGGTCGACCAAGGCCAATGCCTATTTTACCGGACTGGGTAAAAAAAAGAGGGTCGTTCTCTACGATACGCTGATCCAGGATCTGAAAATCCCTGAACTGGTGGCCGTACTGGCACATGAGATCGGCCACTACAAGAAAAAGCATATTTTTTGGGGCTTGCTCGCGGGCATCATCCAGACCGGCGTGATGCTGTTCTTTTTTTCGCTGCTTGTTGACAGTCCGGCGCTATCGGCTGCGCTGGGCGTTGACAAACCGGCTTTCCACCTTGCACTGATCACCTTTGGGATATTGTATGCCCCGCTTTCGTCGCTGATCGGCATCGGAATGAATGCCCTTTCCAGGAAAAATGAATACGAGGCCGATGCGTTTGCAGCCCGGCATTACGGTGGATCCGCACTGGCAGAAGCACTGAAAAAACTTTCGGTGAAAAACCTGAGCAACCTGCGCCCCCACCCGGCGTACGTGTTTGTGCACTACTCCCACCCTACCCTGCTCCAACGGCTGAAAGCGCTGAAGAAAGTCGCGAGTAACGAGTCATGAGTCGTGAGAAATAAAAAAGACACAAGAATGAATGGCAAAGAGCATGGAGCATAGAGGAGACCGGAAACCGGAAACACGAGGATGAACGATTGATGAATGAAGAAGTTCCCAAGTTACTGAATAACTAAGTATATAACCAGATAGCAACTTTACAGTTTAGCTGTTTTGAATCATGAAAGCAGAGATCATTACCATCGGCGATGAAATACTGATCGGACAGATCGTCGATACAAATTCGGCCTGGATCAGTGAACAGTTGAACATGCACGGCATTGATGCCTATCAGATCACCTCTATACACGACGACCACGGACAGATACTAAAAGCCCTGGCCGACGCGGAATCACGGGCTGACCTGATCCTGATCACCGGCGGACTTGGTCCGACGAAGGATGATATCACCAAAAAGGCGCTGTGTGCTTATTTCGAATGTGGATTGGTGATCAACGAACAGGTTCTGGAACAAGTCACCGGCATGCTCACCCGCCGCAGCATTAGGATCAATCAATTGAACAAAGATCAGGCGCTTGTGCCCGAAAAATGTACCGTGCTGCCCAACACGACCGGAACTGCACCGGGCATGTGGTTTGAAAAAGATCACGTCATCTTCGTGTCAATGCCCGGCGTCCCCTTCGAGATGCAGTACCTGATGGAAAACGAAGTGTTTCCCCGGCTTCAGGGAAAAGGAAAAGTCCGGACCATATACCACCAAACCGTTTTGATCCATGGCATTCCCGAATCCATGCTTGCGGAACACATCGAACCCTGGGAGCTGGCGCTACCGTCATTCATCAAACTGGCTTATCTGCCAAGTCCTTTTATGATCCGCCTGCGGCTAAGCGCTTACGGTGAAGATACTGACGGACTTAAAGATGAAGTTGCCGCACAGATCGAAAAACTAAAAATGATCGTCCCCGCTGCGAACATTTTCGGGTATAACCAGGATACCCTCTCCGGCGTGACCGGGAAACTTCTGAGGGATTTCCACGCGACCGTTGGAGTGGCTGAAAGCTGCACCGGGGGTTATATCGCCCACCTGATCACTTCGGATCCGGGGAGTTCAGCTTACTTTAAAGGAGGGGTCATTGCTTACGCCAATGCGGCCAAGGTATCCGTCCTCGGGGTTAAACCCGAAACACTGGAGGCCCATGGCGCTGTGAGCAAGGAGGTTGCCCTGGAAATGGCGAGAGGCGCCCAAAAGGTTCTTCAGACCGATTACGCTATCGCGACGACCGGGATCGCCGGTCCCGATGGCGGCACCCCGGAAAAACCTGTCGGAATGGTGTGGATTGCTATCGCCGGCAAACATCATCTTACGACAGAATGTTATAACTTTGCCGGTAACCGGGAACGGAATATGATCCGTTCCGCGCAGACAGCAATGAATATGCTGCGGCAGGTGGTTATTGAAGAAGGAAACGGTGGACCGTTAGGAAGAAGTCGTAAGTCTTGAGCCGTAATCCCAGGAGCTCGGATTCCCGGATTATCTGAATACCTGAATTTTTTACGCACGGCTCGCTAAGCACCGCTTCTTTCGCATCGCGTCTCGAACCTTGATTTGTGTCTGATTTTAAAATTTCTTTTATTAAAACTTGGAATTGATCGCATTATGCAAAAAGTTGGAAAAATTATTTTGGTCGTTGTCGGTATTTTAATTGTGCTGGCCATTCTGATCCCTGTGGCATTCAAGGGTCCCCTGATCAGGAAAGTCAAGAAGGCCGTCAATGAGAATATCAACGCCACCGTAGAATTCTCGAATCTCCGGTTAAACCTCTTTGAAAGCTTTCCAAAGATCTATGCCGGAATCGAAAATCTGTCGGTCACGGGGAAAGACCAGTTTCAAAACGACACCTTGCTTACTGTGGGTTCAATTGCAACGAGTCTCTCCCTGAACGATCTCATCGGCAGTGATGAAATCAAGATCAGGAGTCTGCAGATCAGCAATGCCGACATCCGTCTGCTTTCGACGCAGGACGGACTGGTAAACTGGGATATTCTGCTTCCGGATGACAGTGAAACGCCTGCTGGGACGGACGAAGAAGCGCTTTCCATCCTGCTTCAGGATATCACGGTCAAAAATCTCAGCCTGACATACAGGGATGAACTCACCGCTACCCTTGTCCGGTTGCTGAATACCAACATTGACGCGTCGGGAGAAGTTGAAGGAACCATCACGAGAATTGATCTGGACAGCAAGGTGGAAGAATTTATGCTGGAATACGACTCCGTGCAGTATATCGCCAACACGATGTTAAAAGCAAAAGGACAACTGGAAGCCGACTACGACAAGATGAATTTTGTCTTTGACAAAACGACCTTGTTCCTGAATGAACTCCCGCTCGATGTCAGCGGAAACTTCCAAATGCCGTCAGACAGCATCTTTTTTGATCTTCAGTTTAAGCAATCTGCAAGCGACTTTGCCACCCTGTTATCGATGGTGCCGAAAACCTATCAGCAGGATATCGAAAAGGTTAAAGCCACCGGTGAAGCCGGCTTTGAGGGAGCTGTGAAAGGAATCTATTTTGAAGACAATTATCCGGAAATCGATATTCGCCTGTATGTCAAGGATGCGGATTTCCAATACGAAGGCGCTCCTGAAAAGATCGAGGAAATTACGTTGGAAGGGCAGATCACGAAACCACAGGGCGACCTGGACCTGCTCACGGTACACATTCCGGATGCGCACGCCCGGATTCGGGACAATCCCGTCCATTTCCAATTACGCCTGGCGCATCCGGTCACAGACCCGGAATTTGACGTAAATTTCAACGGAAAAGTTGATTTTACCCGGTTTTCCAGGGTCATTGCCCTCGACAAGGACAGCCTCGATATGAAAGGCACACTCGAAGGACAATTGGCCATTAAAGGAAAAATGTCGGCCATCGATCAGCAAAACTACAATGAAGTTTTCTCGTCAGGAGCTTTCAATTTCAGTCATTTCAGCATCAAAACTCCGAAAATTACGCGCGCGGTGGAAGTCAGCTCCGGGACCATCCGGATCATGAATGAAGAAATCACGCTTTCTTCATTTAACGGAAAAACAGGACAAAGTGATTTTCAGCTTAACGGGAAACTCACCAATTACCTGCCATACTTCCTTTTGGACAAAACGTTAAAAGGTGGCTTTAACTTAAAATCAGGCTTTCTCAACTTTGACGAGTTGGCGGCTCTGATGGCTGAAGATTCGGCAAAGATGGTTCCCGCCGACAGCATCGTCGCCTTCCAGGTTCCTGCAAACCTGGACCTGGTTTTCCGGTCGCACATTGCCAGGGCCAATTTTGACCGAATGGACATCCGCAACATCAACGGACTGATCACCATCAGGAACCAGGTGCTCGAGCTGGAGAAACTCGGCATGGATATGCTCGACGGACAACTCACCCTGGATGGCTCCTATAAAAGCAACCAGGCCAACCGCCCTACGTTCGACTTCAACGTGCAGGCCGATGGTTTTCAGATCCCTGCCGCATACCGATCGTTCACGATTATGCAGCGATACCTGCCCATCGCGGCCCGCAGCCAGGGAGAAGTGTCCACACAGATCAATTTTAAAGGACAGTTTGATGAGAAACTGCGCATGATCCCGGCCTCGCTGAACGGCAAGGGATTTTTTAACACCCAAAGCCTGAGAATCGTCGACGCTCCCGTCTTTGAACAATTTAAGGGGATTATCAAAACAGAAACACTGAAGAATATCAAAGTGGACGACTTCACCGCGCATTTCAACATGGAAAACGGCAACATCAACATGACCCCCTTCCAAACCAAGATTGCCAACCAGGAGGTGTCGGTATCGGGCGCCTTATCGGTAGAACGGATACTGGATATGAAGATGGATTTTAAAGTGGACCGGGAAAACCTTGGGGGTGATCTCAACAAGGCCCTTGGTATCCTGCCTGGTTCTGAGAATATCCGGATCATCGACGCTTCCGTTTTCATAAAAGGCGATATCAAGAACCCCAAGGTTTCGGCCGACCTGAGCCAGGCGCGCAAACAAATTGAACAGGAACTGAAACGGTCAACGAAAGAGAGCCTGGAGAAATCGGTGAAAAAAATCGGTGACGAACTGAAGAAGCTGTTTCAATAGATTGC
>CAZANK010000106.1:0-4213 GCA_964486235.1 uncultured Prolixibacteraceae bacterium
CCGGACTGTTTTCCTCATGAAAGAACCCGTTTAGAATATTCAAAATTAAAAAAAAATAGAACAGGCAACACTTTTGTGACCACAAAGAAAAGGGTTTTCAAAATTGCTGCATGAACACGAACACGTATCCGGAACTTTTGTTGGCCCACCTTTCAGAAAGAAATCTCCTTTCCCCACCTTTTTACGCGACAAATGACTTTGCCTTTTGAATGGCGGCATCGATACCCGCGGCATCCTTTCCTCCTGCAGTGGCATAAAACGGCTGTCCGCCGCCGCCGCCCTTCATCTCCTTCGCGGCCTCGCGAATGATCTGCCCGGCATGAAGTCCTCTCTCCTTCACCAGGTTGTCGGAGATCATGATGCTCAGCAAGGGTTTTTCTTCGATGGTTGTCCCGAGTACAAGGAAAAGATTGTCGATCTCACCCTTCAGTTGGAAAGACAGGTCCTTCAAAGACTGCGCCGAATCGAGGTTCACCTTCGCGGCGATCACCTGAATGCCGTTTACTGCCTCCACGTTCTGTTTCAACGCCGATTTCACGGCAGCGACAGCCTGTTTGGCATACCCCTCCAGTTGCTTCTGCAGACGGCTGTTCTCTGCCCAAAGGTCATTGGCGGCCTTTTTCAGGTCTTTCGTGTTGTTGAAGATGGCGCGAACCTCGTCCAACTCGTCCATGGCGGCCGTGATATGCGCTTCCGCCTCGTCGGCAGTCACCGCTTCAATCCGTCGCACGCCGGCTGATATCGCGCTTTCGGCAGTGATCACAAAATAACCGATCTGTCCCGTTGCCGGCACGTGGGTGCCCCCGCAAAGTTCCACCGAATCGCCAAACCGGATCACCCGGACCGTGTCGCCATACTTTTCGCCAAACAGGGCAATGGCCCCCATTTCCTGTGCCTCCGAAAAAGGCACGTCTGCCAGCTCCTCACGCGTGATGTTCATTCGGATCAGTTCATTGACGCGTTTCTGTATCCGGGCCAGTTCTTCCTTGCTCACTTTCTGAAAGTGGGAGAAGTCAAACCGCAGGTACCCGGCGCACACCAGCGATCCTTTTTGTTCCACGTGTGTTCCGAGGATTTCCCGCAAGGCCTGATCCAGCAGGTGGGTGGCCGTATGATTGTTGGCGGTCAGTTTTCGTTGATGATTGTCGACCACCGCCCTGAACGTCGCGGCAGGATCGGCCGGCAGTTTTTTGGCAATGTGGACAATCAGGTTATTTTCCTTTTGAGTATCCAGAATGCTCACCTTTTCACCTCCTGCTTCGATGTAGCCGGTATCTCCTGTTTGTCCCCCCGACTCGCCATAAAAAGGGGTCCGGTCAAACACCAGGTGGTAAAACGCCTTGTCCTTCTGCACCACCTGACGGTAGCGCGAAATGAGCACGTCGCTTTCAAGGGTGGTATATCCCAAAAATGTGACCTCATTGATCTTCTTCAGTTCGATCCAGTCGCCGGTCTCCATCGAGGCAGCATGACGCGACCGGTTTTTCTGCTTCCCCATTTCATCGTCAAACCCGGTCCGGTTCACCGTCATGCCGTTCTCCCGCAGGATCAGTTCGGTCAGATCGAGGGGAAACCCGTAGGTATCGTAAAGTTCAAACGCCGAACTGCCCGCGATCTCCGTCCGGTTTTCCCTCCGGGCTCCGGCGATCACTTCATCCAGCAGGCGGATGCCTGTCTCCAGGGTGCGCAGGAAGCCCTCTTCCTCTTCCTTCATGACCTTTTCGATCAGTTCCTGCTGTGCCGCCAACTCGGGAAACGCACCGCCCATTTGACTTTTCAACACTTCAACCAATTGATACATGAAGGCACTCCGAAACCCCAGAAAAGTGTAGCCATAACGCACAGCCCTTCGTAAAATGCGGCGGATCACATAGCCGGCCTTATTGTTTGACGGGAGCTGCCCGTCAGCGATCGCGAAAGCGATCGCCCGCAGGTGGTCGGCAATAACCCGCATGGCCACGTCTGCCTTCGGATCGTCACCATACTTTTTCCCGCATAGCCGGGCCGTTTGGGCAATGGTTGCCTGAAAAATATCGGTATCGTAATTGGATTTTTTGCCCTGGAGCACCATGCAAAGGCGCTCAAAGCCCATGCCGGTATCCACGTGTTTGGCCGGCAACTCTTCCAGCCGGCCGTCCGCCTTCCGGTTAAACTGAATAAATACCAGGTTCCATATCTCAATGACCAGCGGATTATCCCTGTTGACCAGATCGCGTCCGGGAATTTTGGCCCTTTCGGCATCGTCGCGCAGGTCGACATGGATTTCCGAACAAGGGCCGCACGGACCGGTATCGCCCATCTCCCAGAAGTTATCCTTTTTATTTCCCAGCAAAACTCGTTCCGGGGGCAGATGGCCAAGCCAAAACTGCCTGGCTTCGTCGTCCGTCTGTAACCCTTCTTCCTGGCTTCCTTCAAAAACGGTGGCATACATCCGGTCGGCCGGGATACCCATCCGTTCATGCAGAAACTCCCAGGCCCAGTCAATAGCCTCTTCTTTAAAATAATCACCGAACGACCAGTTTCCCAGCATTTCAAACATCGTGTGGTGATACGTATCGTGACCGACTTCTTCCAGATCATTATGTTTTCCCGAAACGCGAAGGCATTTTTGAGTATCTGCCACGCGCCGCGATTTTGGCGGTTGGTTACCCAGAAAAATGTCCTTAAACTGGTTCATTCCGGCATTGGTGAACATCAGTGTGGGATCATTTTTCACTACCATCGGGGCAGACGCGACAATCGTATGTTCTTTGGCCATAAAAAAATCAAGAAATGCCTTCCTGATTGCTTTGGAATTTCTCTCCATCGTTCCTGTCAACTATTAAAATTTGTTAAAAAGCTTTTTCTTACTTAACCCGCTGATTGATTAACCGGATGAAACACTTACATTTGCTTGTTAACCTAATCCGCCGGAATTAAATCTTGCAAAGTTAGATGAAATAAGTAATTTTGTGGCATTTCAGAAAAGAATTTGATGATTATGGCAAAAGCAAAATACAAATTTAACCCGGAAACGCTCAGCTACATCAGACTAGAACATAACTTTAAGACAAGAGTCCCACGCCTCATGCTTTTATTCTTCACCAGCCTGGTGATGAGCATCATCATGGCGGGGGTCATTCTTCAGTTTTATGAGACGCCGAAAACCAGGAACCTGAAACGGGAGAATCAGCGGTTGCTCGGCCAATACGAGTTGATGTACAAGAATCTTGAAAATGTGGAGAAGGTGCTGAATGATATCCAACAGCGCGACGATAACCTGTACCGTGTTATTTTCGAGGCAGACCCGATCCCCAATTCCATCCGGAAAGCCGGTTTTGGCGGGGTCAACAAATATGCACAGCTTCAAAGCATAGACAATTCCGAGTTGGTCATCAAAACGGCGCGCAAGCTGGATATCATTGCCAAAGAGGCCTATGTTCAGTCCAAGTCCTATGACGAGATCTTAAACCTGGCTCAGAATAAGGAGAAAATGCTCGCCAGTATCCCGGCGATCATGCCGATTTCCAATAAAGATTTAAAACGGACAGCCTCGGGCTGGGGATTCCGGATCCATCCGGTTTACAAAATCCGCCGTTTCCACACGGGCATGGATTTTACCGCCCCGATCGGAACGGAAATCTATGCTACCGGCGACGGGGTTATCAAAGAACTGGATAACTCCCGCTCAGGTTACGGCCGTTCGATCCTCATTGATCACGGCTTTGGCTACCACACGCTGTACGGCCACATGAGTGAGTACAACGTCAAAAAAGGACAGGCGGTCAAGCGCGGAAGCGTGATCGGCTACGTGGGGAACTCCGGAACATCGACCGGTCCCCATGTCCATTACGAGGTCCACAAAAACGGCAAGCCTGTTAACCCCCAGTACTTCTATTTTAAAGACCTCACGCCCGAAGAATACGATCGCATGATCGCGATATCAAATAACATGGGACAATCGTACGATTAAACCCGTTTTTGTCGTGCCTTACAAGAAACCGCAAATAGAGAAAGTCTTTTACACGATCGGGGAAGTGGCGGGGATGTTCGCGGTAAACACTTCGCTGATCCGTTTCTGGGAAAGAGAATTTGAAATGCTCAAACCTCAGAAAAACAAAAAAGGGAACCGCCTGTTTACCAAGGAAGATATTGAGCAGGTCAGGCTCATCTACCACCTGGTCCGCGAAAGAGGGATGACCATCCGGGGCGCCCGTCAGAAGTTAAAAGACAA
>CAZANK010000106.1:4313-8879 GCA_964486235.1 uncultured Prolixibacteraceae bacterium
CGACAGCTATGATCATCCGTGAAATCACATCTTACATCGAATCGTTTGCCCCCCTGGCTTACCAGGAGTCTTATGACAATGCCGGCTTGCTGGTTGGAAATCCGGACGATGAGGCCGGCAGTGCGCTGGTGACCATCGACGTGACCGAACAGGTGGTTGATGAAGCCATTGCGGGAGGTTTCGGTCTCATCATTGCGCATCATCCGCTGGTCTTCGGCGGAATAAAAAAGGTAAACGGACAGACCGAAACCGGACGCTGTCTGATTAAAGCGATTAAAAACAACGTGGCCGTATACGCGGCGCACACCAACCTGGACAGTGTGACAGGAGGGGTAAACAGCAGGATTTGTGAAAAGCTGGGACTGACAGGCTGCCGGGTTCTCTCGCCATTGAAAGGACAGCTCCGGAAACTGGTCACGTTCATCCCGGTTGCTCATGCCGGAAAGGTTCAGGAAGCGGTTTTCGGGGCCGGGGCAGGAAGCATTGGCAACTATGACCACTGCGGATACACCCTGGAGGGTAAGGGCAGTTTCCGGGGTAATGAGGCCAGTCAGCCTTTCACCGGCAAAAAAGGGACCGTTCATGTTGAACCTGAAACCCGCTTTGAAACCATTTTCCCTGCCGCACGGCAAACGCAGGTGGTCCGGGCCTTGCTGAAAGCCCATCCGTACGAAGAAGTGGCTTATGATCTGTACCCGCTCGAGAATGAATTTGCCCTGACCGGTTCAGGAATGATTGGGGAATTACAGGATGAGCAGGACGAGGTTGATTTTTTGAAATCGGTACAACGTGTCTTTGGCATCAGCGTGATTAAACACAGTCACTTTTTGTCGAAAAAAATAAAAAACGTGGCCGTTTGCGGAGGTGCGGGGAGCTTTCTGATCAGGCACGCCATCAGCGCCGGAGCAGACGTGTTTTTGACCGGCGATTTGAAGTACCACCAGTACTTTGAAGCGGAAGGAAAAATCGTTCTGGCCGATATCGGGCATTTCGAAAGTGAGCAATTCACTAAAGAACTTTTTTATGAATTACTTACAAAAAAATTCCCTACATTTGCAGTCCGTTTGTCGGAAATCAACACGAATCCGGTAAATTATTTAATTTGAATTTGGAATATAACAGCATTCTGGATTATGAATAATACGACACAGTATCGGGAAGAGGACAAGACCGTACCTATTAGTGAGAAACTTAAAGCGCTGTACGAACTGCAGATGGTTGCATCTGACATTGACAAGATCAAAACCCTGCGGGGAGAGTTGCCGCTCGAGGTTCAGGACCTGGAAGACGACATTGCAGGATTAAAAACCAGGATCAGTAATTTTGAGGACGACATCAAAACGCTCGAAACTTCGGTGTCAAACCGGAAGACGGCCATAAAAGAGTCGGAGGCGCTGATCACCAAATACACCGAACAGCAAACCAACGTCCGCAACAACAGGGAATACGATTCGCTGAACAAGGAAATCGAGTTTCAACGGCTGGAGATCGAGCTTTCTGAAAAGAAGATCCGCGAATTCACGGCCGAGTTACATATCAAAAAAGAGGCGATCGATTCGTCAAAGGCCCAGTTGAAGGACCGCGAAGAAGACCTGGAACGCAAGAAAAAAGAGTTGGACGACATTACCGCCGAAACGCGGATTGAAGAAGAAAAACTAAAGAATAAGGGTGAAAAGATCGAGGCCATGATCGAGCCGCGTTTGCTGACCGCTTTCAAACGTATCCGCAAAAATGCGCGCAACGGGCTGGCCGTGGTGACTGTTCAGCGTGATGCCTGCGGCGGATGCTTTAACAAGATCCCGCCCCAGCGCCAGATGGATATTGCCAACCGCAAAAAGATCATTGTCTGCGAGTATTGCGGACGGATTTTGGTAGACAAGGATATTCTGGATTCGGTGCCGACCGAAGAGTAATCATACAATTAGAGTTCGATACAAGCCGTCCGGTTTTTCCCGACGGCTTTCTTTATAACCAATCCGCCCGCTCCCGGCATTCCAAACAAAGAACGGACAGGCGCTGAGATACCTTCTTTATTCTTAAATCTTCTGCTGTTCTGAAAATTCCTTCCGTTTTACTTGGCAGGTTAGATTCAAAAGCCTATTTTTGTCCCCCGAAAAAAACGGTCTGTAGCTCAGTTGGTAGAGCAGCTGACTCTTAATCAGCGGGCCCAGGGTTCGAATCCCTGCAGACCGACCCTTAAATCAAGGAGTTATAAGCATTAAAGTTTGTAACTCCTTTTTATTTGAGACACAATTTGATACTTTTCTCCGCTGTTTTGGTAATAGTAGAGTCAGGTTTCTTCCCTTGAAACCATTCGGGACGGAAACGATTACCCATCTTCTTCCGATAGTGTAAACACCTGGTGTAAACACTAACGGTAGATTTTACACCAAACTGTCAACACCCTGGGAAAGGAAACCTGATTGTACCTTTTGAAGTCATAACGTCGCGCTCGATTCTCAGATAAGATAAAACCCAAATACCTGTTTCTCTTTGGAATATATCATAACGCGCATTCATCAGTACCGGGTGCCAGGATGACAGCTATAAAGCAGCGGGACCTGGTTTTTACAGCAACTTTGACAATTTGTAAACGGTCCTTTTACATCTGTATGAGCAAGAATAATAAAATCTTAGGCAATCGGCTTAATTTGAGCATAATACATCAGTCGAGACAATTGAGAATCTAAAGGGATCACTTATCCCAATGGGTTTTCCGTTATATAATTTTCGACGATTTTTGTATATAATTTGTGCTGAACAATAAAACACCAGGTGGGTAGGCCGGTCTGATTTTGTTTTTTCTTCCCATATTACTAATTTTACAGTAAATAAAACAAGTCATGGCAACATACACGATAAAGATCAACGAAAAGACGAAAGAAGGCAAAAGACTGGCCGCAATGCTTGGAAAATCGAAGGCTGTGACCGTTTTCTCCCATGACAAAAAGCGTCCGGGACTGGAAGAAGCACTGGAAGACGTTAGGCAGGGCCGGGTCTTTGAGGTCAGCAGCGGGGCCGACCTGTTAAAAAAGTGCCTCTCCTGATGTACGTCGTAAAGGTTACCAACCGGTTCAAAAAGGACGTTGAGCGTTGTCGCAGAAGAAACCTCGACCTTTCCAAGCTTGAAACCATTGTCGATATTCTCAAGGAAACCGGAGGGTTGCCTGTGCAGTATAAGCCACACAAACTTAAAGGGAAGTATGCCGGTCTGTGGGAGTGCCACATCGAACCGGACTGGCTTATGACCTGGGAGCAAAACGATCGGCAACTTATCATCCTTTTGATGCAAACCGGCACCCATTCCGACCTGTTCTGAATTTTCCATTTTCATCATCACAACAAAGTCATTTCAGATATTCTTTCACCTCTTTAATCGCCACCGCAGCGTTCCGGACCACCACGTATTTACCCGTAAACATCTGAACCGGTGACTTCTTAATTTTTTTTCCTTACCTTTAACAAAAAATCATCATGAAAAAGCTTTTCCTCTATTTGCTTATTTTGTTTGTAATGTTCATCCGGGGATAGCGATGAAGACCCGGTATTGGATTTCACAATATCAGTAAATAATTCTGTGCCCAAGATCGGGAACGATATTACCGTAACAGTATCCCCGACGATCGAAGTTGAAAAAGTAGAATTGTATTTTGATGAAACACTGATCGGCACAAAGTTTTCAGAGCCAATTACTTTTGATGTTTCAACAGATTATATAGAAATCGGCGATCACTCAATATCAGCAGTCGTTACTGGCATCAACGCCACTAAAGAGAAGGCGATCAAAATAACTTCGTCATTAGAAGTTGGGTCTCCTTACCGGGGAGGTATTATTTTCGTTTTGAATAGTGATAACAAAAGCGGATTGATAGCAAAAGAAGATGATTTAAAGGTCGATGGATCAACAACATTTACATGGGGGTGTTCCGGCCACGTATTGGGAGCCAGCAGTATGTCGGACGGGCTGGCTAATTCATTGTCCATAAGCGGTTCTTGTTCAATCAGTGCGGCACGGGAATGTGTCACCTTGGACGCAAATGGTTTTGATGACTGGATGCCCGGCTCCATCGTCAGACTTCGTTTGCTCTTCCCGGATCCGGGTTTTCATACGCGCGCAGGTTGATAGTAGAAAAACCTTAAGGAAGGGCCAATAAACGAAAAGCCTCCATTTCTGAAGGCTTACTATAAACCAGGTGTGGTTTTTATGCGAAAATGATTCCAGGTAGTTTCGATTTCAATGCGGCATTGTTTTTCCCGGCTGTGGTATTCGCAAGGGAGAGCTTCAGGATGCCACTCTTGAAAGAGGCGACCAAGTTATCATCGGCAGCCTGGGCAATCGCCAAACGAAACCCATTAAAGTTAGCGGGAGCGGATCCTGTAGGGATGGACACAGTGAGAGTGTCAGCCGCATCGCCGGTAACGGTTGCAGCGGCAGCGGTCCCTCCGGTAACATTTGCAGCAGCAGCCTGGTATAATACCACACCAGGTACAGATACAAGCAGCGATCCGGAAGCGAATGTCAGCGTGTCATAAGTGTCGCCCTTTGTTACAGCCGCAATCTCCAAG
>CAZANK010000107.1:0-8864 GCA_964486235.1 uncultured Prolixibacteraceae bacterium
ATATGAATGCTCGATATGACAGCTATAAAGAAGCCTTTTACAAAAAATGCACATTTGATTTTACTACAGAGTGGATTGAGAAATTAAAAAATTACAATTATGGATAAAGGAGAAGCTTTAAGAATAGCTAATCAATATATTGATACAATTAGTACTAAATATGTTATTTTGCAAGCCTTTATGTTTGGTTCATTTGCAAAAGGGACAAACCATGCGGATAGTGATATTGATATAGCGATTGTTGTAAAAAATGTTTCAGATATAATAGATACTCAAATCGATATGATGAAATTACGTAGAAAAGTTGATTTGAGAATTGAACCACATCCATTTTCATTTACAGATTTTAATGAAGATAATCCAGTTGTAAATGAAATTTTAAAATCAGGAATACAGATAAAAAACAACGTGGCCTAACACTTAAGTATCGTTTTCGGCGGTAGCCGAATATGTACTTTATGTTGAACTAAACCGGTCTCGAAGCGTCCTATCCTTATACTATAATTATTGTGGGATCGATTTTGTGGTTGCTTCCCTGCGTGCCCGTTTGAATTGGGATACATTAGGGGAAACAGCATTCACTTTGGCGGATTTATGCAATCTTTTCCTGTTTTTGTGATGGATACAATGCCAAAGTGTTTGATTTTTAATCATTTTGTTTATATCCGGACATACCTGTCGCTCTTCGAATTGGAATATTAAATATGAAAAATTAAGCGAAATTAAATGAATAAAATCCGCTGAGAGAGTTTAGCATTTTGACACGGAATAAGTTTGTGAGAAAACAGTAAGTGACAGCGACAGTTTCGATTTTTAAAATCACTGACATTTATGCACTTTCAATTGATTATGACAATTCAGATTTATTAACCAAGGATTTTTTTGGCATATCTTGATTTAGCAGAGAGCAGGGCGGAAAGACAGATTCCTACAACAATGCAAGATTGGATTAGTTTTTTACACCAATTTTTGGATTTATCAAGCTTTCCAATACTAAAAGACAAAGGAAAGATTTCTGCATTAGAAGCAAAATTAAAAGTTGAGCAGGAGTATGATAAATACAGAATGATTCAAGAAAAGAATTATGAATCTGATTTTGATAAAGAGATAAAACGGATAAAAGGAGAATAAAAAGCACGAAATGCACAATGGTATAGTGCATGCGGGTTTCAGAGGTTTTTTGGCGTTTGTGGCTCGTAAAATAAAGTCGGTGCAAATTGGTAGGAAATCGCTTCGTAATCCTGCACGACACCATAGTGTGCCGAGAAGCAGAACATCGGCAATATAAAGTTCTGCATGCTGCAACTAAGATGGAGGAAACAGTTGTAAGTTGAACCTCCGGTGTCGTCTTACAGGAGAGGGCATCAAACCGCCTAAAGGTGCTGTGGTAAAGAGCCATGGTGCTGAGCGTTTAGGTTAAGGCCGGCACCACGAGTGCTGGTTGGTAGGAATGAAGGAGCTGAACGCAAGTGAACCCTTGATGAGGAGTCGGGAAGTTATTTTCCACCGCCGGTAAAAGGAGTGGAGATACCCAAGAAAGACGGGAAAGTCCGTAAACTTGGAATACCTACCATCACTACTACGGGAAGTTCAGGTTATGGGAGATGAACCCGGTCTTTCAATGGCTGAGAAGACGGCTTGTGATGTGGGCACGGAAACGGTACAAGCGTTACAAAACGAGCATCAACCGGGCTTATGCCTGGCTGAAAAGAGTGAAAGAACAATATCCGACACTGTTTTACCACTGGAGGGTAGGGTTCACGTAATGAAACGCATAGATTTGTATAACAAGAGCCGGATGAGCTGAGAGGTTCAAGTCCGGTTCTGTGAGAGGCTGAGGGGGAAGTTCCCTCGGCCTACTCGACCCGCCGACGTTACCAACCATACTAAAAAGCGCTGCAAAAAGAAAAAAGTTCCCAAATTGAGAATTTTGTTTTATATTTGCATCAAGATTTAAAATACATGGACAGAATTTTTTCAAAAAGTACACTAAGAGAGTATTGGGAGAAACACTCTGACACAGAACAGTATCTCAAAACATGGTTTGATACGACAATGAATGCAGATTGGAAAACTCCTAACGATGTTAAACAGACTTATGCAAATGCCAGTATTTTAAAGGATAGTAGGATTGTTTTTAACATAAAAAGCAATTCGTGCAGACTTGTTGCCAAGTTTAATTTTGAGAAACAATGGGTTTTTATACGATTTATTGGCACTCACGATGAATACGACAAGATTGATGCAAACATGATATAAACTAAAAAAATAAAAACATGATTATAAAACCAATAAAATCGGAAGCAGATTATAGAGATGCATTGAAAAGATTGGAAATTATTTTTGACGCAGCAATTGGCACGCCTGAAAGTGATGAAGCAGATGTACTTGGATTAATGATTGATGAATACGAAAAAAAACATTATCCGATTGATGCACCTGACCCAATTGAAGCGATCAAGATTAGAATGGAAGAAATGCAATTGAAACAAGTAGATTTAGTTGATGAAATTGGTGGAAAGAGTAGGGTTTCAGAAGTACTAAACCGTAAAAGAAAATTGACAGTTGATATGATTAGAAATCTTACTAGACGATTAAATCTTTCTCCTGGTCTTCTGATTAATGATTATCAATTAGCAAGATAATAAAGTACGGTTGGTAACAGCAAAATATAATTAATTGCGGTTTCGGTGCTGATAATCAAGGTTTCTGCGCCGCTTCGGCCTCGGTGCTTTTCGACAGGAAGACACCACGCGTTCCGCAACTAATCATGCAGGAGTTAGGCTCAACCGGTACGGTTAACATACGTGAACTGCTGATGTAAATGTCGTGACGTGAGAATAGCGAAAGACGATGACACGCGATGACCAAAATGGTAAGGGGTATAGTTAACAGGCTTTACGGTTCCTGTTGCATGGATTGCGATTCCTCCGGCAAAGAGGCAGAACCTAACCCGGTTTGTTGGATAAGCGGAACCTGGTAAGTTCTTCAGGTTTCCCGGATTTCAGGGATAGGCTCTCCGTAAGGACAGCACAGCACTTTAAGGGTAAAGGATCGACAGAAAAAGCAAAAGTCACTGTGTAATGCAGCGGATAGGCCCACTTCTGTCATGGTAACCTGTTACAAATTGATTTGGTAATAAAAGCTGCAATAGCACATTTGTGGTTTGTTACCCCCATCCATTTGAAGATGGAAATGGATGGATAACCAGAGCATTGACAGATATGTTATTGGCTCAGTCTGATAAAAGTAATCAGCGTTTTTATAGTATGTCCGCACGAATACGAATAGAAAGAAAGGAATACTATGAGATACTTGAAAAGACGCAAAAAGGGAATCTTGATGTTACGGAATGGATCCAATGGTTTTTTAACTGTCTGATAAATGCTTTAAAATCGACTGACTCTGTATTAATCAGAGTTTTATTTAGAGCAGATTTTTGGTCGAAACACTCTAATGCGGTACAAATTATGAACTTAAGAAATGAATCAATGCCAAACGTTGCCAACAAGGTCGGGAAACACCCTTCATAAAAGTAAATGACTTATTTTTTAAATAACCAGGCTTCTTGTTTAAGAGATTTGACAAATAATTAAATAACTATTCCCTTCTCATCTTAAACAGGTGCAGTGTGTCCCGGTTTTTTATCGCGTGGCTCATGGAATAGATAAACAGGATGATGGATGCAAGCAGGGCAGCATAAACAACAGGCTCGTTTTCATGCCATTGTTTTACTGCGATGGCTGTCAGCGCCCAAATACCAACAAAAGCGGCTTCGCGCATATTTCTATAATAAATAAGCAATACATAAACAAGGCAGGCAACCGCAATCATCACAATGGTCCACAAAGCTTGGGTGGCAATTGCCCCATCGGGATACAGCTTGACCAAAAGCACTGAAAAATTAGCCATTGTTGCCACGACAATCCAGCCAAGGTAAATACACACCGGCCACCAGACAAGAGTGATGACACGTACAGGTGCATCCCATATCTCGAGGCGGAGGTTCACCATCAATACCAATAACGACAATAACAGTATGCTGATCAATAACAGGGACAAGCCAATCGATCCATTTGTCCAGCTTAAGATCCAAAAGCCATTTGCCAGGTTGCCAAGTGCAAACCAGATGCCCGTTAGTTTTAAGTATTGGCTGTCGCCATGCTTCAGCCAGGCAAACCATTGGTAGCCGACAAATGCAAGCAGGAGCAGGTAGATCAGTCCCCAAATTGAGAAAGCGTAACCGGCCGGTGTGAAAAAAGTTTCGTAACGTGAACTGATCTCGCCAACAGACGTACCCCCGGCTGCACCGGTTCCCCAAAGATAGTTCATTACCAGGGTGAACAATAAGGTGATGCTGTTGAGCAGAAGCAGAGCTGTTTGTCCCATGTTGTAAATTTTAAGAAAAGATACAAAAAACTATGCAGCAAAAAAAGTAAAACTGCTTCTCACATATACCAAAGCAGGTAGCGGCTAACCTGCTCCCTGGAAAATGTCGAAAGCAGCCGGCGGGACGCGGAACTCGTTATGGTATCAAAATGATGTTGACATGGCGCGGGTTGCAATACCTGTTATGTGCCGACAAAAATGACGCGATGATAAAAAATATCCTTGCCAGAGAACAATAAATCCACCCCGGCTGGCAAATACCTGTTATATTTGTCATCAGAACAGCAGTTACCTGAAGAATTGAAATGCGGGAATAAAAAAAGGACAGTGAAGATTAGCCGGACATAAGAACCGCTTTTTTATCGGGAAAATTACTGATACAACCAGTATTAAAATTAACTTTTAACCTGAATCTATGCATACGATTAATTTTTTTTTATTGCTGATGATGCTGTCGGGCCTGAACCTGACAGTGCACGGACAATCTGAAAAACAAGCCCGCTGGATATGGTATCCCGGCGATTTTGAAGTCTGGCTCCACACCGATGTGGGAGGCAGGAGACAGGAACGGCAGCAACCTTACCCACCTTTCTGGAGGGTCGATTCCCCCTACGGACTGATCCGCTTTGATAAAGGTTATGAACTTGCCGAGCCTGAGACGATCAGGATCGTTGCCGATGGCCGTTGTATGGTCCGGCTGGATGGCGCAGTTGCTTACGGGTACGATCCCATGAATTTCGTGTTGCCGGCCGGAAAACACAGTCTTCAGTTTCTGGTTGAGAATTACCGGACTTTCCCGTCGCTGCTGGTTCAGGGTAAATCGGTGATGACCGACGGGAGTTGGCGTGTGACCAATCAGAATAATGTTTTTTATGAGCCGGCTTCGGGCAGGTTTACCGATCCCGCCTTCCCGCCTTCAACCTTTCATCTGGAATATAAGCCGGTGGAATCGGTGATCGTTGCACGAACCGGCAATACCATGCTGGTTGATTTTGGACGGGAAACCTTTGGAAAGGTGATCGCCGAACAGGTAAAAGGCAACGGTAAGCTAAAGCTGTATTATGGCGAAACAAAGCAGGAGGCACTTGCGGAAACACTTGCTGAAACCTACGACTACCTGGATATCAGCGCGCGAACGCTGACGAACGATACCACGCCCGCCCGGGCGTTTCGCTATGTGTATGCCGTTTGGGATAAGGCCGTTGAACTGGGAGCGATTTCTGCCCTTTATGAATATTTGCCGGTCGGATACAAAGGATCTTTCGCCTGTTCCGACACGCTGCTAAACCGCATTTATGATGTTTCGCTTTATACCCTTCATCTGAATACACGGGAGTTTCATCTTGACGGCATCAAACGCGACCGTTGGATATGGAGCGGAGACGCCTATCAGAGTTATCTGATGAATTTCTATACATTCTTCGATGAAGACGTCAACAAGCGGACGTTCTATGCGCTGTTCGGGCACGAGCCGGTGGAACGGCATATCAATACGATCCTGGATTATTCCTTTTACTGGATGATCGGGATTTACGATCATTTTCTGTATACGGGCGACTCCGCGTTTGTGCGGCAAATCTATCCGCGGGCAAGGTCCCTGATGGAATTTTGCCTGGGACGGACCAACGCAAACGGGTTTGTCGAAGGACTTCCCGGCGACTGGGTTTTCATCGACTGGGCGCCGATTGACAAGGAGGGTGAGGTGAGCTTTCAGCAATTGCTGCTGGCCCGCAGCCTCGAGGCTGTCGCGATGAGTGCCGATCTGGCCGGCGATCCGGCTTATGCTGACAAATGCCGGCAGCTTTCATCCGAAACCCGAAAGAAAGTCTTCGATGTTTTCTGGAGCGACAGCAAAAATGCGTTTGTCCATAACCGGAAAAAGGGCGTTCTATCGGACGAGGTCACCCGCTATGCCAACATGTTTGCCGTTTTGTTCGATGATGTGGACGATGAAAAAAAGGAGAAGATCAAAGACAACGTCATCCTCAACGACAGCGTTCTGAAGATCACAACCCCTTACATGAAATTTTATGAGCTGGCTTCGCTGTGCGCGATAGGAGAACAAAAGAAGGCTATTGAATTTGTGAAAGAATATTGGGGCGGCATGTTGAAGCTGGGGGCCACTTCGGTATGGGAAGCATTTGACCCGCAGCAAAGCGGCGATGAGCATTATGCCATGTACGGCCGGCCCTTTGGAAAGAGCTTATGCCATGCCTGGGGAGCCAACCCGGTTTACCTGTTCGGGAAGTATCTCCTGGGCGTAACACCCACGGCGCCCGGATACCAGGCATACGTGATTGAACCGTCACTGGCGGGACTGGAATGGATTGAAGGGAAAGTGCCGACGCCTCACGGGAATATCGAAATCCGGATGGACCGGAAAGAAATCCGGATTAAACCAGTCAGCGGTAAAGGCACGTTGATCGTGAAAAGCGCCAAACTTCCAAAGACCGATGCCGGGATAAAAATAAACCCGACTGGCGATAAGCAATACCAAATTGAACTGAAAGACCCGGGAAAAGAATATAAAATCCGTTACTGGCCGGTAGAATAACTTACTGGAATTCCTGGTTACCTGACCGTGCCCGGATTTTTGATGTCCCGGTGAGACCAGTAACGGGCACGTGCTGTTTCCGGATCAACATCAAGGGGAACATAGATTCTGGTCTTTCTGTCAATCACAACTGCTTTGAGCTTCGACATGTCGGGGGCAACAATATGGTTTTGCTTTTTCTCAAACATAAGATGAATCCTCTTTCCTTAAATGGTTATATCATGAATAAAAGCCTTCCTGGTAAGAAAAATGACCATGAAGTCAGTACCCGGTTTCTTACACATGATCCAACATTCAAGACCTTTTGTCCTAAACGGGAAGCAGCATAATCAAGGATCAAAACCTCTGACGGAAAGCGTTGTTTTTTAAAGTACCGGACAAAGATACTCATAATTAATGGCTTTCTCTAATTTTACAGACTGTAAAATTCACAAACAGGTAACACACCGTTCTGTGTTAACGAATAGTTGAACGAGAAAACTAAAACGTTGGGGGTAATGCCAGGAGAACCTTGCGTTTACCAAAAACAGTTGTCGCTATTAAGTTCGTGCATCCCAAGTGCAAATTACATCGGCAAAGCAGGGTTCTTTTTGCAGTCTCTTGCGTGTTGGCTAAACTGCCGGGTCACTGATGTTTCGGGTCACGCGGTATTGTTCGTCCAGTAAGATCAGGTCTGCTGCTTTTCCAATCGCAATGCTGCCTTTTTGGTCTTCTATTCCCAGCAGGGTGCAAGGATTAGAGGAAACAAACCTGACCGCTTCATATAACGGCGCATTCGTTAATTCGATAAATCGCTTTAAAATATCATTGACCAGCAGGTTGGAACCCATCAGGAGATTGTTTTCCTTGTATCTCACCCCATTTTGGTCTGAAACAATGGCTTTTGAATATGAGGTGTATTCCCCGTACCCCAGTCCCGCGGAAACGGCGGCGTCGGAAATCAAAATCATTTTTTCTTTACTTAAGTGGTTGTAGCACATTTTTATGGTTTCATCGTTAAGATGGATGCCATCGCCATTCAGCTCAAAATAGACGTTGCGGTCGATAAACGGGAGCATGGCCAGTCCGCTCTTCTTATGTGAGATACCCGACATCGCGTTAAACAGGTGCGTGATGTTTGTTTGGTGCTGATCGGTGGGAAAAACATCGTTGACCTCACCATTACTGTGACCGAAACAAGGGATAATGCCGTTTGCGTTCAGGTAGTCAAACAGTTGCCTTGCGCCTTCTTTTTCGGGGGCAATAGTCATCAGTTTCAACAAACCTTGTGTGTCGCGGATAATCTGCTTCAGGAGGTCGAGGTCGGGCCGGCGAATATGGTCCGGGGATATTCCTCCTTTTTTTTCCTGATTGATGAAGGGCCCTTCAACGTAGATTCCTGGAATTGTTTTTTGCAGCAGGCCTGATTCCTTAATTCTTTGGGCAACCTCATTCACGACCTTTTCGTCCCATTGAAACGTGGGGACAAACGTGTTAATCCCTTTTTTTCTTAAGAATCCGGCGATACCATGAAGGTCCGGGTCTCCCAGCGTGTCAAAGCCGTAAGGGCCGCAGCCATGAATGTGCATTTCCACAAACCCCGGCGAGATGTATTGACGGGTGGCGTCGACAGGTTCAAAATCCCGGTATTTATCCGGGTCATTCGTGATGTCAATGATGATATTATTTTCGACAATCAGTGCGTGATGGTCCAGGATGGCGTCTGTTAAGACAATTTTCCCGTTGATGACTTTGTATCTGTCCATAATCGTTGCTGTTTGGGATGACTACCCGGAAGCGCGGATATTCAGCGTTGTTCGGGGAAGCAAATATAGGTCAACCGGATCAAACCCCCAAGAAAGTGAGGACATGAATGTTGGAAATAAATAGAGTCTGTCCATAGAGTCAATGATTTTCGATCCGGTTTGTCCCGAAAGTTTCA
>CAZANK010000108.1:0-8795 GCA_964486235.1 uncultured Prolixibacteraceae bacterium
ATGGTGTCATAGATGCCCAGTCCGGCGTGAACGGATCCTCCGGGCGTATTGAAATAGATCTGGATATCCTTGTTCGGATCGGTCGATTCCAGAAACAGCAACTGGGCCTGAATAATGTTGGCAATGTAATCGTCGATCGGTGTTCCCAGGAAGATGATCCTGTCCATCATGAGGCGCGAGAATACGTCCATCGACGCGACATTCAATTGCCGCTCTTCGATGATATAGGGTGTTAAACTGTTTGTAAACAAGGATTCATAATGGTGCATTTTCAGGCTGCTGATCCCGAGGTGCTTCGTGGCATATTGATTAAATTCGCGATTGTCTTTCATGCGTTTCTCCTCCTTTTTTAAAAGAAAACTTTGTAAAGCCCGGGGTGCTTCTTTTTGGGATTCCTGTAAACGGATGCAAAACCGGGATTTACAAAGTTAGAAAAAATAACCCTTTGAAAATAAAGGGGACTTAATTTTCCAGTAATTTATTAAATTCGTCGTGATTGATTTCTTTTTCCTCGATGGTTACTTTCGATTTGACCATCTCGAAAATTTTATTTTCCTCGATCCGGACATGCAGGCGCTTCTTTTCTTCTTCGTTTGTGATCATGTGCGCCGCGTAATTCTCAAGATGTTCGTCCGGGACATTGAGCATCCCGTACTGACTGAACTGGATGGCGGCTGCGCGTTTTGCCTCGGCCTTCATTTCTTCGTCATTTACCTGAATATCGTTGGTTTTCACCAGGCGGTCCCTGATGAGCTGCCAGCGAAGGTCCTTCAGGAAATTCGGGAAGTCGTTTTCAATCTGTTCGCCGGCCAGCTCCTTGTTGGTCATCCGGATCCAGCGTTTGAGGAATTCTTCCGGCAATTCTATTTCCGTGTTGTCGATCAACGCACCGCGGGCATCCAGCGCAAACTTATAGTTGCCCGAGAAGCTGAAGTTATTCTCCAGTTCCTTTTTGATGATGTTCCGGAAATCTTCTTCGGTCTTCACTTCCGTGTTTTCGCCGAACGCTTTTTTAAAGAGGTCTTCGTTGATTTCTGCCGGCTTAAAATGAAGTACTTCGATGATGGTGAACCTGAAATTGCCTTCCACTTTTTCGGCGTCTTCGTGTGACAGGTTCAGCAGGTGCCCGACTTCATGCCTGTTTTCGTACGCTTTAACCGGATCGAAAACGAGGCTGTCGCCGGTTTTTTTGCCGATGAGCTCATTTTTAACCGTGTCATCCTTGATCAAGTCGATCGAGATGACCACCTTTTCGGCTTTGATACCCTCTTCAAGGTCATGGCCTTCCGCATCCAACTGGATGAAATCGCCCCTTAGAAGATCTTTTTCACCGGCTTCTTCCACCACGACATTTTCCCCAAACCGGCCGGTATACATTTCGACCTGTTTATTGACGGTGCCCTCATCGACGGTGATCCGGTAATAGGGCAATTTATTTCGTTTGTCAAGCCTGATCTCCAATTCGGGAGCCATGCCAATATCAAAGACAAATTCGAAATCCTCATCCTTGTCCCAGTCGATCAGGGGTTGTTTCCCCTCATTTGGAAGAGGGTCGCCCAGAATCTGAAGGCCTTCGTCAACCAGGTATTGAGACAGGTTTTGAGATAACATCTTGTTAACCTCATCGGCAAGGACTGCTTTCCCGTACATCTTTTTTATCAGTCCGGCAGGGACCTTTCCAGGCCGGAAGCCCGGCATATTGGCCTTTTTACGGTAATCTTTCAGCACCTCGCTCACGGTCGGCCCATAGTCACTTTTCCCTATTTTTACCGTGATGGTGGCATTTAGCGCATCGATGTTCTCCTTTGTAATATTCATAAAGTTCCACTTAGTGTTGTTGGAAAAATCCGGAAGCCAGAGGCTTCATCACATCAGGAAAGATCCTGAATCATTTATAAAAACCGCTTTGCCTGAACCCGAAATTCAAACACAGCGGTTGTGTCTTCGTGCGGACGAAGGGACTCGAACCCCCACGCCGTGTGGCACCAGATCCTAAGTCTGGCGCGTCTACCAATTCCGCCACGCCCGCTAATTGCGGCGCAAAGATAAAGCTAATTTTCAAAGTACCAAAGGATTCTTGGACATCCGAATATCAGATTTTCAGATTTTCAGGCATCCGGATTTTCAGATTTTCAGCTTGTTGGGTTTTCAGGCAAACCGGCAGGCAGGTTCCCGGATTTTCAGGCATCCGGTGACCCGGTTATCGTAGCGAGAAGTTTTGTCCCAGGTAAACGCGCCTGACGTCTTCATCGCCTGCCAGGTCTTCGGCGGTCCCGGCCTTCAGGATCGAACCTTCGAACAACAGGTAAGAGCGGTCTGTGATGGAAAGCGTTTCATGGACGTTGTGATCGGTGATCAGTACGCCGATGTTTTTCTCCCGGAGTTTGCAGACAATTTCCTGGATGTCTTCCACCGCGATGGGGTCAACACCGGCAAAGGGTTCGTCCAGCAGGATGAATTTCGGATCGATGGCCAGGGCGCGCGCAATTTCTGTTCTCCGGCGCTCCCCTCCCGACAACTGGTACCCTTTGCTTTTCCGGATGTGCTGCAGTCCGAATTCATGGAGCAGCGACTCCAGCTTCTCCTTTTGATAGGCTTTGCTGTAGTTGGTCATCTCGAGGACGGCCTTCAGGTTGTCTTCAATGCTCAGTTTCCGGAAGACGGAGGCTTCCTGTGCCAGGTAACCGATTCCTTTTTTTGCCCGTCTGTAAACGGGAAGCTTGGTGATGTCTTCGTCGTCCAGAAAAATCCGTCCCGAAAGCGGCTGGATCAGTCCGACGATCATATAAAACGAAGTGGTCTTTCCCGCACCATTCGGTCCCAGGAGCCCGACAATCTCCCCCTGGCTTACGTGAAAGGAAACACGTTTAACAACCGTTCTCTTCCGGTATCTTTTTTCGATATTTTCTGCCCGCAGGATCATTTAGTCATTTACCATATTATCATTTTACATCTTCTCCAGTTCTTCGTCGGCTTTCCTGTTGACCCTTCTTGATATCACAATCCCGATTTCATAAAGCAGTCCGAGGGGGATACAAACCATGATCTGGCTGAAAACATCGGGCGGTGTGATGATCGCTGAAACAATAAGCAGGACCACATAGGCATGTCTCCGGTATTTGGTCATCATATCGGGCGTCAGAATGCCGACTTTACTCAGGACATAGACGACGATGGGTAATTCAAAGATCACCCCGCTGGCCAGTGTAATGGATGTAACCGTATTAATATAGGAAAGGATGTTAATCTGATTGGCCACCGACTCGCTGATGGAGTAGGATCCCAGGAAATGAACCGAAAGCGGGACAATTAAATAATATCCAAAAAGGACACCCAGGATAAACAATACCGACATGTAAAAAACAGCGCCTGTCGAATATTTCCGCTCCTTTTCATAAAGCGCCGGCTTAATGAACTTCCAGATTTCATAGATCACGTAGGGGGAAGAAACGATCAGTCCGGCGATAATTGACGTCCAGATATGGGTCATAAACTGCCCGGCCATACTGATACTGATCAGTTGAAATTCCTTCGTATTAATCCTCATCACATCTGTGCCCAGGAAATCGGCCAGCTTACCGAACATCCTGTTGGTCCAGAAATCGGGCATTTTCGGATGCAGGATAATAGAATCGAAGATGACGTCTTTCTCAATAAAAGCGATTACCGAGAAAATCACAATAGCCAGGAAAGCACGGATAATATGCCATCTCAGTTCTTCCAGGTGTTCCAGGAATGACATTTCCTGTCCCGGATCTTTCTTACTTGCTCTCTTTGCAGTTCTTTTTTCTTCTGTCATTTTCCGCGTTGGTTTGGCCGTGATCAAACAATTACGTAAAAAAACCGGGACAAATATAGCCAGAATTCGTTACTACACCCTTGTTAAGGCCGTTAAAATTTTGCCCGCCGAATATTTATGCTTCAAAATGAAAAAAAACCTTTCGCATTACAACAGATTTTATCTATCTTAGATTTTTGGTATAAAATTTATTGTTGCAGCTTGAAGTGATGAGCTGCAAAGTATGTTCATTAAGTTTTTTTCGGATGAAACGAGCCATGACATAGGTTTTGACAGAGCGGGGGGTGTTTATCGGCGAGTTCCATGCGTTGACGGGCTAAATCAAAGGGCTGCAATTGGATACGAAAATTGCAGGAACTAAAATTGGTAGAATAAACACATGAAAAATGAGTTTGCATTAACTGATCATCTCCGGAAGTATTTTGGATTTGACCGGTTCAAAGGTCATCAGGAGGAGGTGATAAAAAGCGTTCTGGAGGGGAATGATTCGTTTGTTCTGATGCCTACGGGAGGCGGGAAGTCATTATGCTATCAGTTGCCTGCCATGATCATGGATGGAACAGCCATCGTGATTTCACCGTTGATTGCGTTGATGAAAAACCAGGTTGATTCGATCAGGAGTCTGGGAAATGACGACGGGATTGCCAGTTTTTTGAATTCATCCTTGTCCAGGCAGGCCATCCAGCAGGTGAGGGATGATGTGATGGCAGGCAGGACAAAGTTGCTTTACGTGGCTCCCGAATCGTTGACAAAGCAGGAAAATATTGATTTTCTCAAAAGCGTGAAGATCTCGTTTTATGCCATTGACGAGGCGCATTGCATTTCCGAATGGGGTCATGATTTCCGTCCGGAGTACAGGCGGATCCGCCCTATTATCGAGGAGATCGGCGAAGCCCCGGTGATGGCGCTGACGGCAACGGCCACCGCGAAGGTTCAGCATGATATCCAGAAGAACCTCGGGATGTTAAATGCGAAGGTGTTTAAGGCGTCTTTTAACCGGCCGAATTTGTATTACTCGGTCAGGGCGAAAGTAAAACCCGAAGCGCAGATTATCCGGTTTATCAAGGAAAATGAAGGAAAATCGGGGATTATTTATTGCCTGAGCCGCAAGAAGGTGGAAGAGCTGGCCGAGCTGCTGCAGGTAAACGGGATCAAGGCGCTGCCTTATCACGCGGGAATGGATTCGGCCACCCGGTCGGGAAACCAGGATAAATTCCTGATGGAAGAGATCGATGTGATTGTGGCTACCGTCGCCTTCGGGATGGGGATCGATAAACCCGATGTCCGCTTTGTCATTCACTATGACATCCCCAAAAGCCTGGAGGGCTACTACCAGGAAACGGGCCGGGCAGGCCGTGACGGAGGAGAGGGACAGTGCATCACATACTATTCTTACAAAGATATCCAGAAGCTCGAGAAGTTCATGCAGGGAAAGCCCGTGGCGGAGCAGGAGATTGGCCGGCAGCTTTTACTGGATACGGCCTCGTATGCCGAGTCTGCTGTTTGCCGGCGGTTTATCCTGCTGAATTATTTTGGTGAAAGTTTGGATGAGCCTTGCGGAAATTGTGACAACTGCCTGAACCCCAAGGAGCAGGTGGAAGCCGGTGATGAGGTCCGCCGGGCGCTTCTCGCCATCCGGGAAGTGAAGGAAAAATACAAGGCGGAACACATCTCGGATATTCTGACCGGGAAGATGACCTCGGCGGTGAAGTCGTTCCGTCATGATGAACTTGAGGCCTTTGGCAATGGCGATGACCACAGCGCCAGGTTCTGGAACGCGGTGTTCCGGCAGGGTATGGTCGCCGGATTGATCACGAAGGACATTGAAAATTACGGGTTGCTGAAACTGACCGACAAAGGAAACGCGTTTATCAGGCGGCCGGAATCCTTCCTGCTCGTGCGTAACCATAATTACGATGAACTGGAGGAAGAAGCGAACCTGGTTGGGGCACCTGCAGGCGGCGCAGCGGGCGACACCGAGTTGTTTGAAATGCTGAAAGACCTTCGCAAGAAGGTTGCCAAAAAACTGAAGCTGCCGCCTTTTGTCATTTTCCAGGATCCTTCGCTGTCGGATATGTCCGTTCAGTACCCCGTGTCGATCGAAGAACTTAAGAACATCCAGGGCGTGGGCGAGGGGAAGGCCAGGCGTTATGGCGCTGAGTTTGTTGAATTGATCAAAGCCTATGTCGAAGATAACGATATTGAACGGGCACAGGATATGGTGGTTAAAAGTGTCGCGAACAAATCGAAGATGAAGGTGTCGATTATCCACAGCATCGACCGGAAAATTTCGCTCGAAGACATCGCCGATTCCAAAGGGATTGACATGCGGGAACTGGTTACAGAAATTGAGGCCATCGTCAATTCCGGAACCAGGATCAACCTGGATTACTATATCGATGAGATCCTGGATGAAGATCATCAGGAGGAAGCTTACGCGTATTTCAGGGAAGCTGAAGACGACTCCGTAGAGCTTGCCTTGAAGGAACTTGGTGAGGATGAGTATGCCGAAGAGGACATTCGCCTGATGCGGGTGAAGTTTATTTCAGAAATGGGAAACTAGAAGAAAAACCGGCAACTTCGAAATAATATCTGTATTTTTGGGCAGATTAACCAAAGAGAGATTGTATGATCGAAATGCTGCTTCACGTGGACAGGTACCTCCAGGAGATTGTCAATGCGTATGCGACGCTGACTTATGTCATCTTGTTCTTCATTATTTTTCTTGAAACGGGCGTTGTGGTGACCCCTTTTTTGCCGGGCGACAGTTTATTGTTTGCCGCGGGCGCCCTGGCGGCCACCGGATCCTTTCATTTATGGATACTGTTTCTGGTCGTGTTTGTCGCCGCCGTTTTGGGTGACACCGTCAATTACCACGCCGGAAAATTCATCGGGCCAAAAGTCTTTAACCGGGAATCGTCACTCCTGTTCCGGAAGGAATATTTGATCAGGGCACAGGATTTTTATGAAAAACATGGAAAAGCAACGATCATCATTGCCCGGTTTATCCCGATTATCCGGACGTTTGCCCCGTTTGTGGCCGGCATTGGAAAGATGAGGTACATGGTTTTCCTGTCCTACAATGTCATCGGGGGCTGCGTGTGGTGCATGGTGTTTATATTCGGCGGATTTCTGTTTGGCAACATCCCGTGGATTAAAGGTCATTTCAGCCTGATCGCGCTGATCATCATTTTCGTCTCCATTCTACCCATCCTCAAGGAAGCCGTGACATTTTTACTGGCAAAAATCCGGAAGAAATAGTGTATTTTTTGACCCTCATCGGGTTTCTGGTCGATGGCCTGAACCGGCATGATGAGCCGTCAGGATGCAAAAAGAGGCTGTTTTTCGGAGCAGCCTCTTTTTGACTTATCTTGTTCTTCCGGGGTAGGCTTTCAGGGCTTCCTCCAGGATCTTCAGGGCTTTACCCAGGTCTTTTTTCTTGAGCACATAGGCAATGCGGACCTCATTCTTTCCATAGCCGGGGGTCGTGTAGAAGCCGGAAGCCGGCGCCAGGAAGATCGTCTCGTTTTGATACTCGAAATCGGAGAGCAGCCAGGCGCAGAACGTGTCGGCGTCGTCGACCGGAAGCCGGGCAAGCGTATAAAAGGCGCCCATGGGGATCGGGGAGTAAACGCCTTCAATCCGGTTCAACCCGTCGATCAGGTACTTCCTGCGCTCCACATATTCGTTATAGGAATCCATCAGGTATTCTTCGTTGTCTTCGAGCGATGCTTCGGCTGCGATCTGACCGATCAGCGGCGGGCTCAGGCGGGCCTGGCAGAACTTCATGACGTTGCGCCTTACCTCGGGGTCTTTCGAAATCAGCGCCCCGATCCGGATGCCGCATTCGCTGTACCGCTTGGATACCGAGTCGATCAGGATAACGTTCTTTTCAATCCCTTCCAGGTGGAAGGCCGAGATATAAGGGGCGCCGGTATAACAAAACTCCCGGTAAACTTCGTCCGAGAACAGGAACAGATCGTATTTTTTGACCAGGTCCCGGATCGCATTCATCTCCGTGTGCGTATAGAGGTAGCCGGTCGGGTTGTTGGGGTTGCAGATCATGATCCCCTTGGTTTTCGGGGTGATCAGCTTCTCAAATTCTTCGACGGGCGGCAGGCTGAAGCCTTCGTCGATGGTGGCAGGGATCGACTTGATGACTGCCCCGGCAACGATCGCGAATGCTTCATAATTGGCGTACGCCGGTTCGGGCACGATGATCTCATCGCCCGGGTCGAGGCACGACATGAACGCGAAGGTCACCGCCTCACTGCCCCCCGCGGTGATGATGATGTCCTCGACCTGAACATCGATTTTGAACTTCTGGTAATAGTGTACCAGTTTTTGACGCAACGACAGAATTCCTTCGCTGGGACTGTACTCGAGGATTTTTCTGTCGATGTTCCTGATCGCATCAAGGGCTTTTTGAGGAGTGGGCAGGTCGGGCTGACCGATGTTTAAATGATACACTTTGCGGCCTGTTTCCTTTGCCTTGTTAGCTAAAGGAACGAGTTTCCTGATCGGTGAATCAGGCATCTTGTTTCCCCTTGTGGATGTGGTTGGCATGGTTTATAAAATAGATATCCGGGCGGCAAAGATACAACTTACAATCCGATCTGAGATCACCGCTGTCTGAAAATTTAAGTGGGTCATGCTCCGGAAATTCGTTCAAATCCGGGTCACGACGAAAAAGATAACAAATTTTTTATTTTTTTTTCGCAAAATCATCCAATAGAATGTTGATTGCCTTAAATTTGAGTCCTGATCTGTAAACGATGTCATCCATGATTATTGGAATACCTAAGGAAATAAAGAACAATGAGAATCGTGTCGCCCTGACACCTTCAGGGGCGGTTGAACTTAAGAAAGCCGGTCATCTTGTTTATGTTCAAGCGGGAGCAGGGAGTGGAAGCGGATTCACGGACGACGATTACCTGTCGGCCGGGGTGAGGTTTCTTCCGACCCTGGAGGCCGTGTATGAGCAGGCAGAGATGGT
>CAZANK010000109.1:0-8795 GCA_964486235.1 uncultured Prolixibacteraceae bacterium
GAGTAAAAAGATCGGCGAAAAATTATCCCGTTTTTCACTTTCCCCCGACGACGATAACAAGACCATCCTGCGCGACAATAACTCGTATTTGCATGATAATGTGGATTAGGCGTAGGAAGGTATCAATAGGGTAACAAGGTATCAAGGTAACAAGGTAGGAGGGTTAACGGGTAAAAAGAGGTCTGTTATACCTTTTAACCCTGCAACCCTGTAACCATTTAACCATTTAACCATTTCGAGATATGAAACGAACATGAAAGCCGAGGCATCCGCCCGAGTTGATGTTTATATGCGAGTTCCATACGTCGATGTCCTTTAAAAAAGTAATGGAGTTCAGTACGCAAGTTATACATAGTTAAATTGAAATGAAAAACATATGAATTTATTTGATCAGATCAGTGAAGACCTCAAGGCGGCCATGAAGGCCCGCGAAAAGGAGAAGCTGGAAGCGCTCCGGAACATAAAAAAGGCTTTGATTGAGGCAAAAGCCGCCAAGGGCGCCGCCGCCGGACCCGATGATCAGGAAGTCGTCAAAATAATCGGTAAGCTGGCTAAGCAGGGCCGCGATTCTGCTGCGATTTACAAGGAACAAGCGCGGCCCGATTTATATGAAGCGGAGATGGTGCAGGTAGAAGTATTTGAACAATACCTGCCCAAAAAGCTCAGTGATGAAGAATTGACTGCCGCCATCAGGGAGATTATTGCATCAACCGGTGCCGGCGGCATGAAAGACATGGGCAGGGTGATGGGCGTGGCATCCAAACAGCTCGCCGGCAAAGCCGACGGAAAGGATATCGCCGACAAGGTAAAGGCTTTGCTGGGGCAATGAATTGAACGCTTCCCGGTTCCGGGATAACTGCAAATTTCCCGAAAAATCACGTTTTTGTTTTCATCAGTCAGCCAATGAGTGGTTAGCGATGATATTCGAAAAGCTTGTTGCTTGTGAAATTTGCGTGTGGGGTGACAGGATGTAACGCCAGGGTTTTCCGCTGTCCTTTTCGCAGAAAGCTGACGCCAGGGCGCAATACTTCAATGCTGCTTTACCCTTACTAACAACATCCGGGGATTCCATGTCTTTCCCCGCTTTGGTTTCAATCATGTATATCGCCCCGTCTGTTTCCACGATAAAATCGGGAATATACAACTTCGAATTGCTATCCCAGTATATCCGGAACTGGTTTGGCGCGGGTCGCATCCACTTCAGCACCCTCTTGTCATTTTCCAGGATATAAGCGAAATCCTTCTCGGTTTTGGAATCAAACTTATATTCCAAATGACAGGCCTTTTCAAAGCCCCTGAACACATATTTGGGAATCATCGATACCGGCGAGATCACCTCCCGATAATCGCGATAGCCGTTTTCCATTGCGGTGAAGTTCCATGACTCGATCCGGAGAAACGGAAGCACCTTTGATTGCTGATATCCCGGTTCGCTTATATGGAAATGCGCCTTTATCTGGTCGTAAATTTTCGCGGCTACCACCTTCCGGTACTGTCTTACCAAAATCCGTATCTGTGATTTGTCATCCAATTGACCTTCAAGGGCGGTCAAGGCCTGGGCAGCCAATTTGTGAAGCAGCGCGGCATTTTCGTCATACCAGATGTACCATAATCTGCCCCAGGATATCCAGCGATTCTTTTAAAGGATCGCGGAGCGACAGGCGTTGTTTGATGTAGTTATAGCTTTGCTGTTCATTCGCCCGGGGAATTTATAATATTTTCAAGGTTATTAAAGAAACGATCTACATCTTCATGAATTTCAGAAGGCCGCATGGCTAATGCAACCGTGGTTCTGTTCACCTTAATCTGATCACGCCCTATCCCTTTTATCTGTAAGAACAGGGAATCCCTGTTCTCAAATAACAGCTTCTTGCCATCGACGATATAGAAAATTTGAGCACTTAACCTTTTCCATTCACTTTGAGGAGGAAGGAATAAATTCTGACCTATAAAAAAGTCATCAATAGTCCTTTTATAGGGTTCCAAAAACAAACTATCCAAAGGTTCGCCCATTTCATTGGAAACAGCCCTCTTCCAGGCATCCGGAACCAATAAGTAATTATCGATATTTCTCGGTTTCCATTCGTTTAAAGTGAATTGATCATCTTGTGGGTTTAACGCCGTTTCTTCATTATCATAATCAAACAAGAGCGCTCTCTTTACTTCAGGGACTATTTCTTTCAGTGCCCTGAAGTGGTTGTCCGCCTTTTTCTTCATTTCAGCTTTTGTGGAGCCCCCAAGAATATATGGATAGAATCTTTGGTAAGTATCCCTCTTACCTAATATTGTCGCCCATGAAGAAAGGATTCGCTCATCATCTTCGCCTTCCAGGTATAAAATAAAAGGAGATTCCTGGGTCCGGATAATGTCCATATTACCGATATCGCTTAGAGCCGATAATACAGCCTGCGACGAATCGACCCTCTTTGGTTTACCTGGCAAAATCGAAAGCAAAGAACTGATTTCAACGCCTTTGATAAACTCTTCGGAATGCGTGGCAACAAGAAACTGAACTTTTTCCTGGGATTTAAAGTAATTAATAATCTGGCGCTGGAGGTTGACATGCAAATGGGCATCCGGCTCATCAAATAAGATGGTTGTCGCCTCCGGATAGCCATATAAAAATGCCAGTAAGGTAAGGATCTGGTGAAACCCGCTCCCACCTGAAATGATGTCAAATACCTTTTTCCCATGTTTGTATTCGACGATGATCTCAGTGCTGATACCTTTTTCGTACTGAGGTGGTAAAAGATCAACGCCAAACCATTCCTTGATTTCTTTTGAAATGGTTTGCCAATACGCATTATCCCTCATTTCTTCCCGGCGGTCAACAACCCGGAACAACAGGTTCCGCAAAACAGAACCGGGCTGTGCTTTCCCGATGTTTTGCCGGACGTTGCCGTCATCCATCCATTTTTCATGCGGCTCCAAACCTGAAAACGGAGGAACATAAACGATCCTGGGCATCTCTCTGCTGTTGTCCAGGTCAATAAAATTTTTCCATCCGCTCAATGGTTTTGCATAGACCGCCTGAGGGGATTGATATCGCATCTGTACACAAAAATTTTTGTCCTCATTCACCGCATTTTTCCAATAGACGTCTATCTCTATATAAATATAGATTTGCGCCTTTCCCCCCTTTTTTGAAGAATCATCCCGATATTCCCGATCCACACGGTCTGTCCAAAGTAGGTTGAATTCCGGCAGCGGAAGGGCTGTAAAGTTTGGCAACACAATCTGAATGCCATTCATCCCCTTTTTCTTCGATAGCCGAAACTGGTCTGTACAGTATTGCCAAATTGCCAATGCCTGCAAAGCAGTACTTTTACCACTATTGTTAGCCCCCACAATAAGATCAAAATTATTAAACGAGAAAATCTCTTCTTTAATTTTTTTAAAATTCCTTAAAATGAGTTTATGTATCATGACAATTGTTTTAGTCAAACAGGGATTGTTGAATCGTTCTCGATTTCACAGATTTTAAGTTGTTTTTTGATACATCCATATCTTCCACCACTTCCGGATCTTCATTCGCAAATTCTGTTTCGTTTCTATCTTCATCTTCTGGTAAGTTAATGATGTTTAAACTATAGTCATCTTTACCGAATTCGCATTTTCCCAATAAAACATGGGGGATTTTCTTGATGCTGATATTGGCATACCGGTTCTCACATTCCGGCTGAAACGCTTTGCAGCAAATGAGCAGGCTTTCCTGCTGCCGCATTTCATCATGAATGCGGTCAAGCATTTCGACCGTGATAAACAGCGTCGTGGTATAGAGATAATCCTTCTCGCTGCTTTGGCCCTGCTTCCAGTAGGCCTGTCCGTCGGGTTGATAACGAAAACCCTCATGCTTGGCCATTGCAGCCGCCAGCATGTCGGCGTTATAGTCTTTACTGATCACCCAGTTCCCATAGCCATCCTGGTTCAATAATGACGGTGTCAGGGTATAAAACTTGAAACCGCCCCCACCTTTCCAGTCGACAGACTTGCTTATGCCACCCTGTTCGCCATCAATCACCTTCTGCATCCGGGGGTAGCAATGGGTATAAGCATGATTTCCAAGCTCAATGCCAATCCACTTGCGCCCCATTTTATGGGCAACTGCAATTGCAGTCGCTGATCCCAAGAAACTGTCCAAAATTGCATCACCACTATTCGTCGCGATCATTAAAATCCTTTCCAGTAATTTCTCAGGTTTAGGGGTTGCAAAAGAATCCCCATTGTATATTTTTTTTGATTCATATTTTGCTATTTTATTATCAGCAGCAACATCTCTTGACCACCAAGTTTCAGGAGTAATGCCGCCTTTAACTTCTGATAAAAACTTTTTCATCATCGGACGTCCTGTTTTTGAAGTACCCCACCAAATTCTGTTGTCAGTTATCAGTTCATTAAACCGTTCTCTGGATACGATCCATGATCTGGTTGGAGGGGGAGAAAAATCCAAGCCAGTTGGACCTTTTATGGAATACATACATGATTCTGATGGCGTCTTAGCCGAAAGGTCACTTGCTCTCCATGGTCCCCTTGGATCATTATCTGGATTTTTATAATCTCTTAGCTGTTCCTCTGTCCGTGGTATTAAATTTGGCCTCCAGATACTTTTATTTTTTGCATAAACCAGTATATGGTCATGAGAATCGGAGAACCATTTTGCGTCATTTGCTGGGCCATATTTTTTTTGCCAAACAATATTAGCCACAAAATTTCCGCGTCCAAATACTTCATCACATAAAACTTTCAAATAATGAGACTCGTCATCATCAATGGAAATCCATATCGAACCATCTTCAGATAATAGATTTCTCAACAGCTTAATCCTGGGATACATCAGATTCAGCCACTGACTATGCTCTAACCCGTCGTCGTAATGTTCAAAAGCATTACCGGTATTATAGGGGGGATCAATATAGATGCACTTGACTCTTCCTGCATAATCCTGTTCCAGCGCTTTTAGTGCAAGAAGGTTGTCGCCGTGAATGAGCAGGTTTGGGGTGTCGTTTTCCCCATAGCTGTAATCCGGGTTTTCGATCAATATCCGTGGTTCAAGTTTGGGTTCTTCACCCTTACCGACCCAGGTAAGTTCCAGTTTGTGCGATATATTGTTTGCCATTGATTAAATCATCCTCCAATTAATCGTAAATTTAATATCTTCAGAAATTTTTTGTTCCAGTTTTCCGGTGTAGGAATCTAATATAGAATCTTTCTCCCTTTCTACCTCGTTCTGTGCCTCGTACAAATGCAAGCGTTTTTCGCTTCGCTTTCGTTCAAGCTCCTTAATGATGCGCTGTTCGTCGACTTTTCGTTTCAAGTCGAGAAGCTTTCGGGCTTCTCCTTTGCGAAGCTTTATTTTTTCTTCGATATCTTTGATTTCCTTTTCCAGGCTCAATTTCCGGTCGTCGGCCCATTGATCAACTTTATCGATCTCGTCCTGGAAATACTGAGAATTGCGGGCCATGTTATCCTGAATAATATCTTGCTTAAGCGAATATGTAAGCTCGTTAAGTTTGCCGATGACAGTTGCCGGGACAGAAACTGTTTTCCCTTCTTCCGCAAAGACTTCAAAGAACCTTCGGCAGATTTCCTGATCCAGCGTTTCTCCCGAATCGGTGAAGCCGGCTAACAAGATATGTTCCTCCTCTTCAAAAGAACGAATGGACAACAAGGCTTCAGGGTTCCGGCACGCATTGTAAATTTGCGCGATCCGCTTCTCAAAATCGACGCCGCTTTCAATCGACCCCAATACTTCATCACTTGCCCCAAACACGCCGTCAAAAAGCTTAAACTTCTGATCGAGTAGCTGATAGACCCTCACGTCTGCTTCATTGGCAACATTTAAGAAGTTAACGACGACTACATCAAACTTCTGACCATACCTGTGGCACCGACCAATCCGTTGTTCAATTCGCTGAGGGTTCCAGGGCATATCGAAATTGACCAGAAGCGAGCAAAACTGGAGGTTAATCCCTTCGGCTGCGGCTTCTGTTGCAATCATGATCGTTGCCTCGTTCCTGAAGTAATCGACCAAAGCCTGACGCAGATCTGCGGTGCGGGACCCTGTCACCCGGTCTGTTCCCTTATGTTTTTCTTTCCACTCCTGATAAATCCTCTGGGAAAGCGGGTCGTTATTCGAGCCGTTAAACAAGACCAGTTTATCCTGATAGCCATTTGCTTCTAAAATATCTTTCAGATAATTTTGAGTCCGGGTAGACTCCGTGAAAATGATCGCTTTTTGTGCTGCGCCCAGAGTCTTTAATCGATCAAACCCTTTATCTAATGCGGTGATTAACTTGTCACCTTTTGAATTCCGGCTAATTCGGGAAGCTATTTCGTAAAACCGGAGTAAATCGTCAATCTCATTCTTTATTTCAACCAGTTGCTCCGGCGCGATGATCTCGAATGATCCTTCATCTTCATTCTCGGTCCACTCTTCCTTTAATTCGTCGAACGACTCAAACTCGGATGATAGTACTTCCTCCAGGAAACTTTCCTGCTGGTTTACGATCGCTTCAAGCTTTTCCGCGAGTCCTTTTAAGGTTCCCTGTATTGCAAAAGACGAGGAAGCCAAAAGCTTGCGCATGATCAACGTCATTAACTGCTTTTGGCTTGGCGGTAAGGCAAACAGATTGTCCCGTTGTAAATAGGCGGAAACTAGCTGGTATAATTCCTGTTCATCCTCGTAAGGTGTAAACCGTTCACAAATTGCAATCCTTTTTGTGTAATTAATGTACTCCATCACTTCACTCCGCAACGTGCGCTTACAAATCGGAGCCAATCTGTTGCGAAGACGCTCAAAGTTAACTTCGTCGGTTAACCTGGCATATTGAGCTTTAAAGCTTTTAAGGTCTCCAAACGCATAATCATCGATGATACTGACCAATCCATATAATTCCAGAAGCGAATTCTGCAAAGGGGTCGCCGTAAGGAGTATTTTCCGGTTCTTATCCAACGAACCCTTTATTGAACGCCCAATCTTGTTGGAAGTCTTGTAAACGTTACGAAGACGATGAGCTTCATCAATAATGGCCAAATCCCAATTGATGCTTCTCAGGTAATTTTCCTTTGCCCGGGCAAATTGGTAGGAACAAATAACAATTTCATTTTGATCAAAAGGATTGGGGGAGCCTTCTTTGACTCAAGAATAGCAGACGGTAAATAGAACTTGTCGGTTAACTCCTGATTCCACTGCTTCCGAAGGTTTGCAGGGCAAATGATCAACAGGCTTTTTCTCCGTTCCGCCCACTTTTGAGATAAAATGATCCCGGCTTCAATTGTCTTTCCAAGCCCAACCTCATCGGCCAGAATGGCCCCTTTGGAAAGGGGCGACTTAAATGCAAACAGCGCTGCATCGACCTGATGCGGATTCAGGTCCACCTTCGCGTCCTGCAGGGAAGCAGTAAATTTGCCCAGATCGTTTGCCGAGTATTTCCTGGTCAGCGCACAGGCAAGATATTTCGCGTGATAGGAAGTGATATGCATCATTGTTTGATCTGGTTCTACGGACAATTTCGTCTGTTCTGGTTCCACTCCGGCCGATCTATCCGGTCAATGACGAACAAGCCATCACCTTGCATTCTTATTTACAAACGGTTTTTGCAGCGCCAAAAAGAAGTTCTCCAAAAGAACAGAATTCTTTTGCTTCCGGTAAAGTAGGTTTTCCGTTTGGCAATAACCCAAATTCTCCCGGATATCGGGAATCGATATATAGTTGATCCAGAAGGACCAGTATATCAAAATCAATGGTTACTGTTAGTTTATCCTTCACTTTATTGTAAAGAGTCTCCAAGGAATGCGTTTTTATTGATCCCAATTCAAACTCCTCGATGATTGCTTTAAATGATTTTTCAATTACTTGCTGAACATGAAAAGCAGAGAGATGAGTTAAGGAATCTTCTTCAATTATTTTGTGAATCAAATGAAGGTCACTTTCAGCACTGATTAACCAGTCGTTCGTTATTTTTTTCATAGAGTACTTTACCTTTTGTCTGGATCTCACGTGCGAACATGCTGTCTGTTTCGATGAATAATTGGTGCATGGCTTTGGTATGCACAATTAAATCCACCGGAATCTCTTTTTTGATATCAGAGATGATCAAAGATATTTTTAGGTAAATTTTACTTTTTTCAGAGAAGCTTGCAGGAATCGTTTCATCATTCGTAACGACCAAAATATCAAGGTCACTGTCTTCATTTGGTTCTCCATAAGCGTATGAGCCAAACAGAATGATTTTTTCGGGTTGTGCTGATTTCAGTTTTCCGATCAACGCTGGTATATAATTTAATCCTTTCATAGTAATTCGATGCTGATTACAAATTTAGCGAATAATTTCGGAACACAAGTACACACACCCAACTAAAGAACTATTACCCAAAAAGGATTGTATAAATTTCATTTCCTCCAATATCGTTTCGGCCTCAGAAAGAGTGAATTCAACGAAGGCGTCGTAATCACTCTTTGTCCTGTTTTGAAAAGCATTTCGTAAAATTTGTCCGTATTTTTTATCAATCGCATCCTTGGCAACAAATTCTTTATTGAACCATCCAATCAATTGAGTGTGTTTTGATGTTTCAAATTTATGCTTCAGGGGCAAAGCAGTCACAGCGTAATCTTATTTCTTTGATTACCATTCGGATTGAAGTTCTTCAATTGCCAGTTACTGCCACTTTCCCGGAAACAAACATAGCCAATGGTTCAGCCCGTTTCTAACTGATGAAAAATATCATCAAAACTAACCCTTAAATATTTACGATGATTTCATTGCCGGCATGCGGGAATCAAGAGGCCTGGTCAG
>CAZANK010000110.1:0-8770 GCA_964486235.1 uncultured Prolixibacteraceae bacterium
ATAAAAACCGATCAGGCTTTCCCGCTGAATCGAATCAAAATCCTCCTCTTTGACCGTTTGCGCGTAAGGATGGCCCCCGCCGAACAGGGCTTCGGAGAATTTTTTCTGGCTCAGCACCTTGACTTTTTCATTCTCCAGCAGGAAACGCTGTTTCCGTCTGGCGACGAGCGTTTCAAATTCCCTGACCGGGAAAACAGATTTCCGGACCATTTCTTCGATGACCGGCATCAGTTGTGGCAGATGTCTGGTCAGGGTGACGATGCTGATGGTCCCCTGATGCTGGTCGGCCATGAGCTGGAGCCAGGCTCCATGAAAGTCGATTTTTTCGGCAATCACTTCTGCCCGGTAATTCACGCTGCCTTCCTGCAGCATCGCGTTGGTCAGTCCGGCCTGCAGTTGAATCTGCTGCTGCCAGCTTCCGGCCCCAAAAATAAAATCGATCTTACAAACATCCTGTGTCCCGGCATTCAGTTGATAAACCGGCACCCCGTTGTCGAGGAAGACTTTCACCGGTTCAACGAGTAATGGTTTTTCCACCGGCCTGATCCGGGGTTGAATCGCACGATCGATCATCATTTGGCAAGATAATTTAATTGAGAACAGTTTTCGGCACGAAAAAGCCGGCAGGCCATTTCACGCACATCTTCGGAAGTCACCGAACGGTAAAACTCCAGTTGTTCATTGATCAGTTCAGCCCGCCCAATATTCTCCCATGCGGCCAGCTCCTGGGCGATGTTCAGGTAGTTCATCTGCGCAAGGACATGGTTCGCTTCTATTTTATTTTTCACTTTCTCCAGCTCGTTCTCCGGAACAAGGGACTGTCTAAGACGGTCCAGTTCATCGCGGACAGCCCTCCCGGCCTGCTCAACCGACACGTCTTTCGACAGTTTCCCGGAGATCAGGAATAAACCTGCATCATGATCCCCCGAAACGTATGCATCCAGCTCAACGAAAAGCCGCTCTTCCTTCACCAGTTTCTGATATAACCTGGCCGAGTTTCCGCCCGAAAGGAGATCCGAAATCAAGTCGCAGGCATAATAACCCCGGCTCCGGCGGTTATCCATGTGGTATGCCAGGTAAATGGCCGTGTCGGGAACCTGCCGTACCACTGTCTTTTCACGGAAAGCCGTCTGCTCAGGTTCCGCGGGAAGCGCCGCCTTTTTAACCTGACGGCATGGCACAGGGCCAAACCACTTTTCAGCAAATTTTAGACTTTCGTCGACCTTCACATTCCCGCTCAGTACCAAAACGGCGTTATCAGGCGCATAATACCGGTAAAAAAACGACTTCACGTCGTCCAGCGACGCACCGGTGAGATGACTGATGTCTTTCCCGATGGTGGGCCAGCGGTAAGGATGAACCTGATAGGCCAGTTCCCTGACCAGGGCCCAAACATCGCCATATGGTTGATTCAGGTTGCGTTGCTTAAATTCCTCGATCACCACATTCCGCTGAACATGCAGGCTTTCCTGTGAAAATGCCAGTTCAAGCATCCGGTCAGATTCCAGCCAAAACCCGATTTCCACATTTTCCCTGGGGACCGTCAGGTAATAATTGGTCAGGTCGTTCGTCGTGTAGGCATTGTTCTCGCCTCCGGCCTGCTGGAGCGGCAAATCGTAGTCGGGAATGTGGATCGACCCTCCAAACATCAGGTGTTCAAACAAGTGGGCAAAACCTGTCCGTTCAGGATCTTCATTTTTTGAACCGACGTGGTAACAAACATCAATGGCTGCCATTGGGGTGGAATGATCAGGATAAATGAGCACCTGCAATCCGTTTGCTAACTGATGACGAAAAAACCGGATCATAAATCAGAATTGATAGTTGGTCCCGTCAACAAGTTCCCGGCGCGCCTGCTCAAAGCCGGTGATCAGTTGGCGCATAATTTCCTCCACGGTGGGTATGTCATCGATGGTCGCCGATACCTGCCCGATCTCCAGTTCTCCCTCTGTCAGGTCTCCGTCAAAAATGCCTTTTTTGGAGCGTCCGTGACCCAGGAGTTCCCTCAGTTCGTCAGCGGAAGCGCCCCGCTGCTCCGCTTCGTCAACCTTTCTGAAAAAGTCATTTTTGACCAGGCGCACCGGCGCCAGTTTCTTCAAAGCCAGTTTTGTCCCGCCCCCGCCCATTTCAACGACCAGTTTTTTAAATGCCGGATGTGCCGACGATTCCTGCGAGACGGCAAACCGCGATCCGATTTGCACGCCATCGGCACCTAAGGCCATTGCCGCCAGCATCGCCCGGCCGCTGCCGATCCCGCCCGCGGCAAGCAATGGCAAACCTGTTACCTTTCGTATCGAAGGGATCAGCGTCATCGTGGTGGTTTCATCCCTCCCGTTATGGCCTCCTGCCTCAAATCCTTCAGCCACCAGGGCATCGACTCCCGCATCCTCACTCTTTTTTGCAAATGATGATCCGGCAACCACATGCGCCACCTTGATCCCCCGCTGATGCAGCCAGCTTGTCCACAACTTCGGACTGCCCGCCGACGTAAACACCACCGGCACGTTTTCGGAAGCAATGATCTCCATCACCGTTTCCAACTCGGGATAAAATAAAGGGACATTGACGCCAAAGGGTTTATTGGTTGCCTCTTTCGTCTTCCGGATATGTTCAAGCAGCGTACCGGGATGCATTGATCCCGCGCCCAGCAAACCCAGTCCCCCGTAATTGCTGACCGCAGAGGCCAGCCGCCATCCGCTGCACCAGACCATACCTCCCTGTATCACGGGGTATTGTATTTGAAATAATCCGGTAATTCGGTTCCTCATCCTATTCATCATCGGCATCAAATCACGCTTGTTCGCCATAAAGAAGGCTTCCTAATTGCTTTGTAAGTTCGCCAAGGGAAATGTTCTGATAGATCTTACCGGCCCTGGCGAAAGATATTTGTCCGGTTTCCTCGGAAACGACAATGGCTAACGCATCGGTTACTTCGGTAATTCCGATCGCGGCACGATGCCGCAAACCCAGGGAAGGATCAAGGTCATGCTTGTCGGTGATCGGCAAAATACAACGGGCAGCGACAACCTGGTTGCCGTTAATCACGACCGCACCATCGTGCAAAGGCGTGTTTTTAAAGAAGATCGTCTCCAGCAACGCATCTGACACCTGCGCGTTGATTTTCTCTCCCGTACGAACAAATTCACGCAATTGCGACTTCTGAACCACAACGAGTAACGCACCGGTATAGGTTCGTGCCATATTTTCACAGGCCTTCACGATGGCTTTGACATCTTCACTCGTGGCCGTTGTACCGCCGGATGCAAAAAGCCGTTCCGTCCCCAATAACCGGTTTACCTGGCTGTTGCTCCCAATCAGCAACAAAAACCGCCTGATCTCCTGCTGAAAGACAACGATGAGCGCCAATACCCCAACACCAATGAACTGTCCCATCAGCGTGCCGATCAGTTCCATGTTCAGCGCCCTGACCAAAAGCCAGAACAGGTAAACCACGAAAATCCCGATGAAAATATTAAAAGCAACCGTTCCCTTGATAAGCAGATAAAGCTGGTATAAGATGAAAGCAACCATCAGGATATCCAGAATATCCAGGAAACGTATGGTAATAAACAAACTCATGGGTTAGCCACCTCTTTCAGTTTTTTAAACAGTTTGACAGCCTCCGCCGCCTCCCGGACATCATGTACACGCAACAGGTCTGCCCCCCCCAGTAATGCCATCACGTTAACCGCGACCGTACCCGTCAGACTGTGTTCGGGATCAACCTCCAGTAACTTATAAATCATGGACTTACGGCTTACCCCAACCAAAACCGGCAACTGAAAAACCTTGAACGAATCAAGCCGGTTCAGCAAATCATAATTATCTTCGAGATTCTTTCCAAACCCAAACCCGGGATCAAGAATGACATCCTTGACGCCGGCTTTGGTAAGCCGCCGGACCTTGTCTGAAAAATACCGGGACACATCCTGCACAACATCTTCATATTCGGGATCTTCCTGCATGGTTTTCGGAATGCCCAAAATATGCATCAACACATACGGAACACCTAGCTTGGCTATCGTGTCAAACATGTGATCATCGAAATTCCCCCCTGAAATGTCATTCACAATGCATTCACCAATATCGTCAATGACCCGCAGCGCGACCCATGAACGGAAGGTATCGATCGACAGCGGAATATCGGGAAATCTCTTGCGGATGGCAGTGACAGCCGGAAGTAACCGGGTGAGTTCTTCCTTGGTGGGGATCATATCCGAACCGGGGCGCGTAGAAACAGCCCCCACGTCGATGATCCCAGCCCCTTCCTTGATCATTTTCTCGGTCTGCTGTAAAATGGCTGACTCGGTGGTATACTTCCCCCCATCGTAAAATGAATCCTTGCTCACGTTCAAAATCCCCATAACCACCGGATCGGTGAGGTCTATCAGTTTCCCGTTTAACGATATTGAACTCTTTCGCTTAAAAAACTTGCTGGCCGAACTCGTGATTAACATAGCCACTCAGATTAGAGAAGTTAAACATTGCTTGGTACAAAAGTATAATAATGCCGTCAAAATACGCATTAAATTCCTAATTTTATCCCGGAATAACAAAAATAGACCGCCATCGATCCGTCCTGACTTGCGCAAGCGAATCGAACTATTTATTAAATTTCTTTAAAATCGAAAGATGGAAAAAACGTTGCAGCAATACGAACGTATTATCGGAATCTGCCGGGACATTTTTGCAAAGAAAATGAAAGACTACGGGGTGGCCTGGCGCATTTTACGCCCATCTTCCATTACCGATCAGATTTTCATCAAAGCCCGGCGAATACGAAGTATTGAAATGAAAGGGACGATGAAAGTCCATGAAGACGTCAATTCGGAGTACATCGGGATTATCAATTATGGCATCATGGCCATGGTCCAGCTTGAACGAGGGATTTCGGACGAAGATGACCTGACCCCCGATGAAACACTGCGTTTATACCTGGCGGGTTTTAACCGGGCCAGGGAACTCCTGCTCTCCAAAAATCATGATTACGATGAAGCATGGCGGGACATGCGCATACACTCCTTCACGGACCTGATTCTGATGAAAATCAAAAGGGTCAAGCAAATTGAGGATCATGGCGGACAGACCATCATCTCGGAAGGGGTCGAAGCAAATTATCTTGACATGATCAATTACGCCGTTTTCGCGTTAATCAAGCTGGAGGAGAAGGCAAAGCGCATAGGGCATGGGGCATAGCACATAGGGCAAAGCGCATGGGGCGTAGAGCGGTGACACGAGACCTTTTGCCCTTTACTATTTAGTAATTCAATAATTCTTGATTTGAAGACACTTTGGCATTTTTCAAGAGTGATACTGGGGTTGATTTTCATGTTCTCCGGTTTTGTGAAAGGGATTGATCCCTGGGGATCAGCCTACAAGTTTACCGATTATTTCAATGCCTGGGGAATGGAGTCGCTCCTCCCGCAGGCGTTTCCGTTGGGCGTGCTGTTATCCGCTTCTGAGTTCCTGATCGGAACAGCGCTTACGGCCAATGTCCTGGTCTCCTTCTTTTCGGTGCTTTCCCTGTTTTTCATGCTCTTTTTTACCGGACTGACGCTGGTGATTGCATTATCCAACCCCGTCACCGACTGCGGATGTTTTGGCGATGCCCTAAAGCTTACCAACTGGCAAACTTTTTACAAGAATCTGGCCTTGCTCATCCTGGCCTTGTTCGTATTCAGACAAAGATACCGGCTTAAACCGGCCGGTCTGCCGGTAAGGGCAGTCCTCAGCGTCATCACCGTGATGCTGTTTGCCTATCTCGCCGTCTATTCCTACAATCACTTGCCAATCATTGATTTCCGGCCTTACCGGATCGGCACGGATATTCCCGGGGCCATGAAAATACCCCCGGACGCTCCCGCCGATGTTTATAAAAACACGTTCTACTATCAAAACAGAAAAACGGGACAGAAGAAAAAATTTACAGAAGGAAACTATCCCTGGCGGGACAGTCTGAACTGGGAATTCATTTCGATGGACAGCAAGTTAATCCGCAAAGGCTACGAACCTCCTATCGCCGACTTCACCATTGAAACGGCGGAGGGTGAAGACGTGAAAGACTTCTTCCTGCACGATCCCGGATACACCTTTATTTTTGTGGTTTATGACCAGGAAAAAGCAGATCTTTCCGGCTTGCAGGCTATCCGGACATTAGCGGATTACGCGCATGAAAACAGGATGAATTTTATCGGGCTGACATCCGCAGCCCCTGCACCAACCGAAGAGTTTAAAACGAAAAACAAGCTTCATTTTGAATTTTTCAACGTGGATGAAATCACGCTGAAAACCATGATCCGGTCTAACCCGGGACTGATCCTGATCAGAGACGGCGTGATCCTGGACAAGTGGCACTATCGTGATTTCCCCTCGGTCCGGGAATTCGAAAACGGGCACGGCCTGGCTCAATAAGAAGAACAAATAAAAAGAATATCCGGTTCCCGCGAAAGCAGGGACCGGATATCAACGGTAAGGTTCATTTTGTTCTCCCGCCGCAAAGGTTTTTACCTGGCCGGTCCACCCCGTTCCAGTTGGAGCGTGATCGTTGTCCGGTCGCACACTTCGGCAGGTCCCCAGTATTGTATTGGTCCGGGATACAGGTAGCTGGTTTCGACAGCCCACTTTTCGCGGTTTTCTGCCAGGTGTTGAAAAGGGGCCCCGTTCAGGTCGACCAGCGCTTTTTGAATAACCGGCTTCATATGACCGTGACGTTTCTCCATGTTCATCATCATCGTAATCGGGACACCGCCGGCAATCCATTCCCCTGCCGCTGCCGTGGTATTACGCACGCTGGCCATATATCCTGTTTTCCCTCCGCCAATCAATACCGACGCGGTATATCCCAACGAATAACAATAATCTGCATCAAAGTTCGAAGGGGCAGCACACCGACCCTCATAACCGAAGAAATGATACTGCGTCCCAAATTTACCCCGATACTCCCCTTTTGCTTTCATCCCGGCCAACCTCTTTTTCAGCATTTCGCCCAGCAACTTCTCGGTCTCGATGAGTGACACCTGCACATTTCCGTGCGGATCACGGTCAAGTGTCAACTGTGAAGCGATGCCCGAAGGTAAGGACTGGTATACTTTTGCTGATTCATTGGATAAAATCCCGGCCACAAATTTATGACGCGAAGGTTCGTCTGACAACGATTTAAATTTCTTGCCTGTTTCAGATCCCTCAGCCAGCAAGTCATTCAGCTCGGCAATCAGGGCCTTCATCTCCGGGATGAACTCAATGAGTCCTTCCGGGATCAGCGCCACGCCAAAGTTTTCATTGTTCGCGGCACGTCGGGCGATGATCATGGCCATATCATCGACAATTTCGCCTAAGGTCTGGTTCTTTTCAGCGACTTCCTCCGAAATGAGCGTGATGTTCGGGTGTGTTTCCAGGGCGGCTTCCAGTCCGATGTGCGACGCCGAACGCCCCATCAGCTTAATAAAGTGCCAGTATTTTTTTGCCGAATTGGCGTCACGCTGAATGTTCCCGATCAATTCCGCATAGACCTTAACGGCCGTGTCAAATCCAAATGAGGTTTCGATCATGTCATTCTTCAGGTCCCCGTCAATGGTTTTGGGACAACCGATCACCTGTACCCCTGCCCCGATCGACGCATAATACTCGGCCAGAACACACGCGTTCGTATTACTGTCGTCGCCTCCAATGACCACCAGCGCTTTGATATCCAATTTTCGCAGAATCTCCAGCCCCTTGTCAAACTGGCCCTGGTCTTCCAGCTTCGTGCGTCCGGACCCGATAATGTCGAACCCTCCGGTGTTCCGGAATCCTTCCAGATAGCCGGCCGTGATTTCAAGATACTGATGATCCACAAATCCACCGGGCCCGCCTAGAAAACCGTAAAGCTTGTTGGCCGCATTCATCTTTTTGATCCCGTCAAACAACCCCGATATGACATTGTGACCACCCGGAGCCTGCCCTCCCGAAAGAATGACACCCACGTTAAAGGAAGGAAGAGCCGCAGCCTGACCGGCCTTCTCAAAAGTAACGACAGGCATCCCATAAGTATGAGGAAACAATTCCTTGATCTCAGCTTGGTCGGCAACGGACGCTGTTACCGCACCCTCAACAATCTTCACAGCACCTTTTAATGATTCAGGTAGCTTGGGCTGATAATGGGCCCTGGCTTTTTGTAATGCACTTATGGTCATATCTATTAGATTTAAGTTTCTTGTTTATTCTGCAAAAATAACTGAAATAGGACGCGCTGGCGTCGTCATGAAAATAAGCGTTGGTAATTTAAGGTAAATTTAAACAGGGACACAATCCGAAGGTCTATAACTCCTGTTATTGGAACCGCTCAAAGATAAGTACAGACACGATCTTTATGACGTTTGATCAGTAATTCAATCGCCTGCTGGTCACCCTCACTAAACTTCCGGACAAGCTTATTGTCATCTGCTGTTTCTGTTCCGAACATAGTTTCCAATTTCGTTTTCCAAAGCGTAAAATTGTTCTACAAACAATCGTTTTTCAGTGGTGTTAAAACTATTTGTTAATTTTGCCAGATGTAAATTTGAAGGATTTTTATAAAAAAAGCAAATTTTTCCTTTTTAACTTTGATAGACTGATGCTGAAAGAGAACACTGCCGTGAAAGCGATATCGATAAAAGGTGCCCGCGTTCATAATCTGAAGAATATTGAACTTCATATCCCCCGCAATAAATTCATCGTCGTCACGGGACTTTCCGGGTCCGGAAAGTCGTCGCTGGCATTTGACACGTTATATGCTGAAGGTCAACGTCGTTAC